>DAISWT010000014.1:6434-12604 GCA_036826235.1 Acidobacteriota bacterium
TCGATTCATCCCCGTGCCGATCTACGCCTGCGCCATCACGATCTTCATCGGCATGGGCAACGGGTTGTTCTTCACCGACCCGACGTTCAACCCAACGGACGTCCCCGACGGGATGACCCTTCTGGCAGCGGGCAACATCAGGCCGACCCCCGATCTGACCTACCCGGACGTCGCGCTGTTCAGCAGCGTCGACCGGGCTCCGATCATCCTGACCAACGTCCTGACCGGTCGGGCCGACGTGGACGGATCGGGGCGCGTCGACGGTTACGACCTCGCCGTGCTCGCCCACTCGTTCGGTGCGAACCGGGGAGAGAACTTCACGCTCCTGCCTGACGGAACGCTCGCACAGACCGGGACCGGCGCCACCCGGGTGCTCGTTCCGAGCGGGTGCATTCCGGTCGACGGGCACGACATGCCCGAGGGCCTCGTTCCGTGCGACCGAGCCTTCAATCTGATGACGTCCCAGAACGCCCACTGCACCCCGGGTGATCCGCTCTACCCCGACCCGGGTCTGTCGCTTTACGGCCTGCCGGTCGACATCAACCTCGACGGCCAGGTGGACGGCAAGGATCTCGCCCTTCTCGCCAGCCTGTTCGGCAAGAGCCCCTGATCCTGTCCTACTGGTTCAATCCGCGGATCTCTCCGGGTAGCATGTTGTAGAAGAAACAGGCGCTGACGCCCTCCTGATCCTCGGGGAATTCCTTGGGGAGGGGCGGCAACGGGCTGCTTGCCCGCAGAGCGTCGGAGACCGCGCGGTCGAAGGGAGGCACGCCGGCCTGACGGACGACGTCGATACCGGAGATCGCGCCGCTCTTCTCGATGACGAAGTGCGCGCAGGTGTACCCGCGAATCCCTTCACGGAACGCCAGGGGGAGGCGGTCGACCCAGTGATTCTCGATGATGATCTTCACCTTGCGCGCGTAATCTCCCCAGGGGAAGTCCTGGGTGTCGAAGGACATTGTCCCGGTGGCGAGGCTCGGCATGAGATAGGCCGGGTTGTCGAACAGCTTCTTGCTTTCCTCCCCGGCGCCGGACAGGGCGCGCTGCAGGCTCTCGCGGGCGGCCGGGGAGATGCCGTCCGTCTGGCCGGCGCCCCTGGTGGCGCCGGCCGGACCGCCACCGGCCCCGGGCGCCCGGCCCGCCGGTGGGACAATGCCCGACGCGACGGACGGTGCCTGGTTCTCGGCGGGATTCTCAGCGTTGGCGGCGTCCCCCGCCCGGCTCCAGCGCCTTGGATCCGCCTGCCGGGCACTCTCCCCGCTTCCCTGCGCCGGCTCAGCCGGAGGCCGCGGCCTCTCCACGGACTGCGTGTCGCTGCTCCCCTTCTGCTGGGGCGACGGCGTCTCGAGCGTGTCGCGCCCCGCCTTGAGCCTCGGATCCGGCCGGATGCGCTCGATCGTGTCACCCTGCGAGTGCGGGTCGATGGAGAATTGTTTCACCCCGGAGGGCGTCGCCACCTCCTGACGGGCCCGCCGGCTCTTGTCCGACAGCAACCGCGCGCTGGGGTTCTTGTCGGTCGGGTTGTCGTCGGGGATCCGGACGTAGGCAAACTGCATGGGGATCCTGGGCGGCTTGCGTGCGGCCGCCTTCTCGGGCTGCGTGAGCCTGAGCGTCTCATCCGCCGGGCGTTGCAGCGGCGGCCGGGGCGCGAGAAGTCGCACGATCGATTCGGGCAGGATGCGGGTGGCGATCCCCGGGCCGATCAGGAACAGCAGAAGCAGCAGGAGGTGCAGGCCGACCGACAAGAACACCGCCTCCGCGCGACTCAGCTTGACGGCGGGCTGTTCGACCGGTTCTTGCAGCGAAAGAAATTGCATCGGACCTCGCCAGCCATCCTGACGGCCCCCCGCCGAACTCCCGGGGGCGGACCGTGGCGCCTCCCGGGCGCTCTTCGGGCCCTAGAGAGCCGCGGCGAGCTCGTGGAACCCTCGCCGGATGGCGTTCATGTCGATCTCCTTGAACTCGGGGTGCACCCGGTTCGTCAGGAGAACGTAGATCCGCCGGACGAGCGGGTCGATCCAGAGCGACGTTCCCGTGAATCCGGTGTGCCCGAATGAGCCGCGGGACATCGTCCCGCCGGCGCTGCCGCCGGGAGAAGAAGCCAGCAGGAACCCCAGCGACCGATCCTGGCCCAGTCCCGCGGTGAGACTGGTTCTGAACAACTCGCGCTGTCGGTCCCCCAGAAGACCGGACCAGCCGTCGAGGAACTCCCGCGCCACCGCGTGCACGGCCCGCGCGGTCCCGAACAGACCGGCGTGCGCGCTGACTCCCAGGAGCATCCGGGCGTTGAGATCATGCGGCTCGCCCCAGGCCACCTCGGTGCGCCAACCATTGTAACGGTCCGCCTCGGGCCCGGCGAGGAGTCTCTCCTTGCGGTTGCCCGCCTCGGTCGCGGCGACCCGCGATCGCAAGGCCGGTGCAGGCCGGAACATCAGCTCCGCCAGGCGCAGGGGCCGGGCCACCCGCCCGGCGAACAGGCGATCGAGCGGCGCCCCGGCGGCCCGCTCGAGGGCCAGGCCGAGAAGGATGTATCCAGGATCCGAGTAGACGACGCGGGTTCCGGGCGGCTGCTCGAGGGGTTGCCGCGACAGCCATTCTGCGCAGGATGTCCGATCCGAGGCGTGAATGTACAACGGCGACCACGCCGGCAGGCCCGATCGGTGGGTCAGCAGATCGAGCAGCGTGATACGCGCCGCATCGTCGTGACGGGACCATTCCGGGAGATGGCGCGCCAGCGTATCATCAAAGGACAGGAGCCCCTCGGATTCGAGGAGCGCCGCCAGGAGCGCACCGGCGAGAGGCTTCGTGAGGGAAGCCAGGTCGTAGATCGTGCCGGTGGTCGCGGTGATCCGCTCGGGCCGCAGCACGGCGAAGCCGAGGGCCTGCTCCGCAAGAACCCGGCCGTCTTCAGCCACCAGGTAGGACGCGCCCGGGAAGTCCCCGGCCTGGATGTGGCGCTCGAGGTACTCCACCAGGCGGGATGCGCCGCGCATCGTCCGCCTCCTAGATGCCCATCCGGGGTGCGCCCGCGGCGATCTGCTCGACCACACGGAGCGCCGTCCCGAGCGCCCGAAGCCCCTCCTCGGCCGTCACCACCGGGGCGTCTTCGCCACGCACGCGCCGCACGAACGAGCGCAGCTCCGCCAGAAGCGGCTCTTCGGATTCCACGGCGAGAACCTCGCGCGCGATCTCGGGCGGTGCGCCCGGCTCCCGTCTCAGCGTATACGCCACCCCCTCCTGGCGGGCGTAGTCGATCGACACGTAGGAGTCGTGCTCGAAAATACGCAGCTTGCGCACGCGATCGGTGCTGATGCGGCTGGCGGTCACGTTGGCGACGCAACCGCTCTCGAACTTGATCCGGGCATTGGCGATGTCGACCTTGTCCGTCAGGGCGTGCACCCCGACCGAGTCGATCGACGTCACCTCCGAAGGGACGAGGCTCAGGATGACATCGAGATCGTGGATCATGAGATCGAGGACGACGTCGACGTCGGTGCTCCGAGCGGTGAACACTCCCAGACGGTGGGCTTCGATGAAGCGAGGATCGCGCACCCGGGAGCGCGCCGCCCGCACCACCGGGTTGAAGCGCTCGGTATGGCCGACCAGGAGGGGCCGGCCGGCGGTCCGTGCGGCGCGGGCCATCTCCGCGGCCTCCGCCAACGTCGCCGCCATCGGCTTCTCGATCAGGACCGCCCAGCCGCGCCGCAGACACGCCTCGACGACCGGCGCGTGCGCCGACGTCGGCACCGCCACGCTGACCGCGTCGATCTCCGCGGGCAGGTCTTCAGGGTCGGTCAGACCCGGTACACCGTGCCGGGCTCCCACTTCCGAGGCCCGGACCGGGTCCCGATCGACCACCGCCAGCAGGCGCGCGTCGGGGAGCGTCGCGAAGATCCGCGCGTGGTGCTGCCCCAGGCTGCCGACCCCGATCACCGCCACGCGCACCGGCGCTCCGCCGGTCGCGCCGCCGGATCTCCCTCTCAGCGGATCACCCCGCGCTGGCTGGCGTGGATGAAGCCGACCAGCCGCCGCACCTCCTCGCACCCCGCGAGCTCGCTGGCCAGGCGCTCGATAGCGGCCTGCAGCGTGAGTTTCGACCGAAACAGGATGCGGTAGGCCTGTTTGAGCGCCTGGATGGTCGCGGCGGGGACCTTCTTGCGCTCCAGACCGATGACGTTGATGCCAAAGCTCCTGGCGCGGTTGCCCACGGTGAGCACATACGGCAAGGCATCCTGCGTGATCACCGAGTAGCCTCCGATGTAGGCCTGCTCCCCGACCCGGCAGAACTGGTGCACACCCGAGAACGCCCCGATGGTGGCGCCGTCCTCGACGGTCACGTGCCCCGCCAGCGTCGCCGCGTTGGCGAAGATCACGTCGCTCCCGACCCGGCAGTCGTGCGCCACGTGCGTCTGGGCCATCAGCAGATTGCGCGAGCCGAGGCGGGTCACGCCGCCGCCGCCGGCCGTGCCGCGGTGCACCGTCACGCCCTCGCGAAAAATGTTGTCGTCGCCGATTTCCAGCGTGGTCCGCTCTCCGCGGTACTTCAGGTCCTGCGGCGGCGTCCCGATACAGGCAAACGGCGACACGCGGCAGCGCGCCCCCAGCGCGGTCGGTCCCTCGAGGACGGCGTGCGGGCCGATGACGCAGTCCGGTCCCACGGTGACCTCGGCGCCGATGACACTGAAGGCGCCGACCTGCGTCCCGTCCCCCAATCGGGCGCCCTGATCGACCTGCGCGGTCGGGTGGATCACCGCCGGGCCGCTCACTCCGCCCCCCGTCCGCTGTCGCCGCCGTCCCGGTCGACCATCGAGGAGAACAACTCCGCCTCGGCGACCAGGACGCCGTCCACGAAGGCCTCGCCACGCAACCGGGCCGAACGCGAGCGCAACTTCAGCACCTCGACTTCGAAGCGGATCTGATCGCCCGGTGTGACCGGACGGCGGAACCGGGCCCGGTCGATGCCGGCAAAATAGACAAGCTTGTGCTCTCGGTCGGGCACGCCCTGGAGGAGCAGGACGGCGCCGACCTGCGCCATCGCTTCGACGATCAGCACTCCCGGCATCACCGGGTTCCCCGGGAAGTGGCCCTGGAAAAACGGCTCGTTGAAGGTCACGTTCTTGATCCCGACCACCCTCCGGCCGGCCTCCATCGCCACGATCCGGTCGACCAGAAGAAACGGATAGCGGTGCGGGAGGATTCCCAGGATCTTCCGTATGTCGAGCAGATCGGTCTGTTCGCTCATTTCACCCCCGTTATCTCCGCCGGCGCACCGGCGACCGCCGGGCCCTCGCCGGGCGCGCGGCGACGCTCTGGCGTGCCTCCGGAGCCGCCCCCCGGGACGACCCCAGCCTGCGCTCGAGACGGGCGACGGCCCGCAGGAGCTCCGGCAGTCGCTTGAGTGCCGCCTGGCCCCGCTTCCATTCATGATGATCGACGGCCGGGTGCCCGACCACGAACGAGCCGGGAGCGAGGTCCTGCAGCACGGCCGACTTGGCGCCGATGATGGAACCGTCGCCAAGTGTCAGGTGTCCCGCCGCCCCCGATTGACCGGCCAGCACGACAGCGCGGCCCAGCCGGGTGCTGCCGGCGATCCCGGACTGGGCGACCAGGATCGAGCCCTCGCCGATCGTCACGTTATGCCCGATCTGCACCAGGTTGTCGATCTTGGTGCCCCGCCCCACCACCGTGCTCCCAAACGTGGCGCGATCGATGGTCACGCAGGCGCCGATCTCCACGTCGTCTTCCACCACCACGTTGCCTACCTGGGGGATCTTGGCGCGCGCTCCCCCCTGCTCGGCGTAGCCGAACCCGTCGCTGCCGATGACGCTCCCGGCGTGCACGATCACCCTGGCCCCGAGACTGGAGCGACTGTACACCACGACGCCGGGATGGATCAGGCTGTCCTCCCCCACCTCGACGTCGTCGCCGAGAACGACCCCGGGCATCAGGGCGGCGCGGTCGGCGACGCGGCAGCGGCGGCCGGTGACCACGAACGGCCCGATGAAAACATCGCGGCCGAGTCTCGTCTCCTCGCCGAGGACCGCCTGCGGGCTGATCCCGGATGAGGGGGGCTCGGGCGCGTGGAACAGCTCCATCGCGACGGCCAGGGCGGCATACGGGTTCTCGACCAGGATCAGGTTGCGACCGGGAGCGATGTCCTGCTCGCGGGC
>DAISWT010000014.1:12732-17266 GCA_036826235.1 Acidobacteriota bacterium
TCCCCCCGCACCGTGCCGTGGACACGGGAGGCAATCTCGCCCAGCGTGTAGGCTTCCAATGGGGCGTCCTTCAGGGGCTCCCCGGGCCCTTCGGCGTCTCCTTCGGCGCCTCCTTCGGCTTTTCGGGGGTCTTCTTGGGCTGCGGCTTGGCGGTGGGCGCGGAGCTCGCCTTGTGCATCTCGTTGAATTTCTGGATCAGATCCTGCGTGACGTCGACCTGGGGCGAGTTGTAGTCGACGACGCCCTTGTTGAAGATCAGCGTGAAATTCTTCTCTTTGCCATAAACCTCCAACGTGTCCATCAACATCTGCTGGAACCTGTTCTGCACGTCGCTCAACTGCGACTTCATCTCGCGGGTCGCGTCGTCCGTCATCCGGTTCAGCTCGATCGTCTTGTTCTGGATGTCCCGCTGCATCTGCGCCGACTTGTCCTCGCTGAGGCTGGCCTGCTGCTGCCGCAGCTTGTCCCGCATGCCGTCGATTTCGGCCTGTTTCTTGTCGATGTCGGTCTGCAGCTTGTCGCGCGCTTCGTTCAGATCCTGGTTGTATTTCTTGCCCACCTCCGTGAGCTTCCAGACCGTCTCGGGGTCGAAGACCCCGAACTTCGGAGTCTCCGCCTGCTGCGCGCGCAGCGGCAGCACACCGAAAAGCAGCACCACAAAGGCCAGTGGGGCGCAGGTCCATCGTGGCATCGCGTCTCTCCTTGCCTCGTTCGAGCGGCCGACGACTATATCACAGAGATCCGGAGGGCATTCGCGCAGGCGCTCTCAGAAGGTGGTGCCGATGCTGAAGATAAAATTCGACGGGTTTTCGCCCGGCTGAGGATTCTGGACGAAGCCGTAGATCAGCCGGAGCGGCGCCTGGAACATCGGCAGGTAGAAGCGCAGCTCGAGGCCGAAGTCGGCCCTGAGACCGCTCAGGGTCACCCGCTGCCCGTCGTCGAAGGCGTTGCCGGCATCGTAGAAGAAGGCGAACTCCACGGCGTCGGCCACCGGAATCGTGTACTCGGCGTTGAACATCACGAACTGATTGCCGCCCGGGAAGACTGTGCCGAAGACGCCGTCCCCGTTGGTGTCCTCGCCCGGATCGAGACGGCAGTTGCCGTGGTCCGTCTCGTTCCCGTCCTGGATACCATTCATGTTGGTGTCGTCGGCCGGGCAGAACGGCGTCCACTTCCCGTCGGGACGGTCCTCCGCCGGGTCGAGGAACCCGTTGCGGTTCTTGTCCTCGCTGTCCAGGACGCCGTTGCCGTTCAGATCCTCACCCGGATCGAGGACGCCGTTGTGGTTCAGGTCCTCGGTGTCCAGGATGCCGTTGCCGTTCAAGTCCTCGGACGGATCGAGCCGGCAGTTGCCCCGGTCGAATTCGTTCTTGTCGATGACTCCGTTATGGTTCAGGTCCTCGCACGGCTCCAGCTTCGCGTCGAGGATACCGTCCGGATTGCGGTCCTCCGGCACGTCGATGACCCCGTTGTGGTTCACGTCGATGTCACGCCGCGCCGGGCTCACCGTCCGGTTGCGGAACACCCGCAGGCTCCTCTCGCCGCCGAGAAAGTATCGCTCGAACACCGGCACCACTCGACCTCCGAACGGCGTCACGTAGCCATAGGCGGCGTTCAGGCCGATGTAATGCTTGCGCGCGAAGCCCGGCAGGTACAGGGTCGCGTCGATGCGCGGCTTGGTGAAATAGTTGTCGCCACCGAAGGGGCCGCCTGCGAGCTCGTAGCTGCCGATCATGCGGAAGCCGCGGGTCGGGCGGAAGAAATTGTTGCGCGTGTCGACCGAATACGCCGTCGTCATGCTGCTCGTCGTGCTGATCCGTCGATTGACCGGGAACCCGACCTGGTTGGTCAGCAGATCGATCCTGTCGTACCCATAGACGACATCGAAGCGGCTGAAGGCGCCGATCAGGCGGCCGACTGAGACGCTGCCGCCGCTGTCGTTCTGTGTGAACCCCGTGAACAGGGTCTGCCGTCTGAACAGGGAGAATCCCAGGGTCCAGGGCTTGCCGAGAAACCACGGCTCGGTGAAGTTGATCGAGTACCGGTTGGCGCGGGCGCCCGTCTGGATGTAGGTCGAGAGAATCTCCCCCCGCCCGAGGAAATTGCGCGTCGAGTACGACGCCTGGAAAAAGCCGCCCTCGAGACCCGAGACTCCCCCGCCCACCTGGATCTCGTTGCGGCTCGACTCCACTCCCTGCACTTCGACGTCGACATGCTCCGTCTCGCCCTGCGGCTTGACGACCGGATCGTCGCCGGCCTGCCAGTAGCCGAGCTGCGCGATCTTCCGGAGCCCCAGGCGCAGGCGGCGCACGTTGAAGAGGTCGTTCTCATCCAGGGGCATCTCGCGCCGCAGCACGGTGTCCCGCGTCGTGCTGTTGCCGGAGAACTCGATGCGGTGCACGTAATACTTCTTGTCCTCGGTGATCGACAGCGTCAGGTCCGCCGTGTGGTCGTGCTTGTCCACGCGCGGGTCGATCGACACGTAGAAGTAACCGCGTTCGCCGTAGTCCTCCTCGAGCCGCTTGGTGCCGTATTTCAGCGCCGAGTCGTTGAACACCATGTCGGGTCGGAGCGGCACTCGCGCCATGACCTCGGCGGCGCCGAACACGCTGTTCCCCTGGATGTCGATCCGGCCCACCTTGTACTGGGGCCCCTCCTCGATCGGCACCGTGAGCTTCACCCACTTCTTGGGCTGTTTCTCACCCGCCTTCTTCGCCTTCAACTCGGCCTTGACCCTCTTCTTGCGTTCTTTCTCCGTCTCGTTGGGAGGCGGGGGCGGTGGCGCGGGCTGCTCCGCCTCTTCTTCCTCCGCCTCCTCCGGCTCCTCCCCCGCCCCCGGGCCCCTGATGACCGCGGTGGCGGGACCGCCTGCCTTTCCTGGTCCACCCTTCTTCTGTTTTCCCTGTACCAGCTCGACGATTTCGGGCTGGATGGCGATGTCGAGGTAACCGAGGCTCTTGTAGGCGAGGCGGATGTTCTCGGCGTCCTGGTCGAACTTGGCCGGGTGGTAGAGCGTCTTGGACGAGGCCCAGGAGGTCAGCCAGAACGCCCGCTTGGTGAGCTTGAGCATCTTGCGCAGCTTGGCGTCCTTGAACACCGTGTTCCCGACGAAATGGATGTCCTTGATCTTCGTCTTGCCCCCCTCGCGGATGTCGAACGTCACCTCCTGCTGCCCCTGAGCGGCGGGCGTCAGCCGGGCCTTGACGCGTGCCTGCAGGTACCCCTTCTCTCCCAGCAGCTGGTTGATCGCCGCCTCCGCCTTCCGCAGGAGGGAGAAGTCGACCGGTTGTCCCCGGCGCACTTCGGCCTTGGCCTGATTAAGCCGCTCCTGGATGTTCGCCTCGGTCACCGCCTTCATCCCGACGAAGGCCACGTTGCTGACCAGGGGCCGGTCGCGCACGTGGAACACCAGGTCATAGACGTCGCCCTCCCGGTGACGCGACTCGACGATGATGTCGTCGAACAGGTTTTGATCCCACAGACGGCGGAACTCCTCCTGGATGGTCCGCTCGTCATACGGATCCCCTGACTTGATCTTCAGGTTGCTGAAGAAGGCGCTGTCGGAAACACGCACGTTGCCGTCCACGACGATGTGGCCGATCACGCCCGTGCCGGCCGCCGCCGGAGCAGCCGGCGGGCCCTCCCCAGACTCCGGCCTCCCCGCCGGCGTCGTGCTCTCGGCGCCGGGAGCGGGCGCGGCCGGTTCCCGATTCGGCTCCTGCGGCGGCTGCGCCTGCGGCTCGTCGGAGGGCGGGGACGGGGTGGGGGACGGCTGGGGAGCCGGGGCGGGCTGTGGGGACGGGCCGGACTCCTCGGGCGGTGGCTGCGGAGTCGGGGTGGGAGACGGCTGCCTGGGCGCCGCCTCGGTCTGCGGCGAAGGCGCCGCCAGCGACACGCCCGCACGCGCCACGAGGGCGAGGCAGAGGAAGCCGACGCAGAAGGAGATGCCGGTACGCCGGCTCACGCAGGATCCCCATCGTGGAGGAACCGGGACGTTGCGCCTGGTTGGGGAATGGGGTTCAGCGGGCGGTCGGAATCGGTTCCCGGAACGCCAGCCTCTCCTGATCGACGAAGATCTCGATCTCCCCGTTCTCGGGGAACTTCCCGAGAATGAGACTCTCCGACAGGGCATCCTCAATATTCTTCTGGATGGCACGGCGGAGCGGGCGCGCGCCGTAGGAACGATCGCTGCACGTCGTGGCGATGAGCCAGCGGTACGCCTCGTCGGTCAGCGTCAGCCGAACCCCCCGTTCGGCCAGGCTGCCATTGAGCTGGCTGATCATCAGACGGACGATCGCCAGCAGATCCTCGTCCGACAGCGCGTCGAACACGATGATCTCGTCGACGCGGTTGATGAACTCCGGGTTCAGAACGGTCTTGACTTCCTTGAGGACCAGCTCCCGGCGCTCGCGATAGTCGCGCTCGCGGTCGTCGGGGGTGCGGAACCCCATGGTGCGCGATTTCTGGATCAGGTGCGAGCCGATGTTCGAGGTCATGACGACCAGGCCGTTCTTGAAGTCGATGGTGTCCCCGA
>DAISWT010000015.1:0-10107 GCA_036826235.1 Acidobacteriota bacterium
CTTGAGACCGCTCCGGTCGATGAGACGTCCGGCGGGCTCGGCCGGCGGGTTCTTGAAGATGCAGCCGGCGTTTCTGGCGCCGGCCGGCTGGGTCGCCACGCGGTGGTCGTGGAAGGCCCGCAGCCGCTCACGGATGCGATCCGGGTCGTCCGGCGCGAGACGCAGTGTCGCCCCGGCGACGAAGCGGTCGCCGACTCCCGGGCTGGCACGGTACGCGAACGTGCCGGGCCCGGCCGGCGTCTCCTCGATCTCCCCCCGGCGGGAGATGGCGGTGAACGAGGCGACGGCCGCGCCGAACATGCCCTCGTGCCAGCCGGCGTTCATCCGCACGCAGCCGCCCACGCTGCCGGGGATGCCCTCGGCGAACTCGATCCCCGACAGCCCCGCGGCGGCCAGCCGCTTGACCAGCTTCGGCACGGAGTGCCCCGCCCCGACGCTCACGGTCTCCCGCACGATCTGCGGAGGGGCGTCGAGCGCCTCGGAGGAGAGCACCACGAAGGACGGCCCCTCGTCGGCGACCAGGAGATTCGAGCCCGCCCCGAGAAAGTCGAACGGCACGCCGGCCTGCGCGAAGCGGCTCATGACCCGCGCCAGGTCTTCGGCGCCGGCGGCGACCACGACGAAGCGGGCCGGGCCGCCGACCCCGAGGGACGTGCGGCTCCGTAACGGCACGTCGCGCAGCACGCGCACGGTTTCCTCGCGCAGGATCGCCTCCGCCTCGGCCACCCAGTTCTTCGCCGCCACCATCAGCACCGCCGCCTCTCCACGCGGGACGGCCTCATCGGCCTCCCTGAAGCAGCTTCAGAAGCTCGTCGCCGGCCTTGTACACGCTGCCGGCGCCCATCGTGATCACCATGTCTCCGTCCCGCGCCCGCTGCCTCAGCCAGGCCGGAACCTCCTTGAGGTCCTTGACCAGGGTCACATCCTTGTGGCCGTGCTCCTTGATCGCCTGCGCGACGCCCTCGGCGGAGACGCCCGGGATGGGCGGCTCGCCGGCCGGGTAGATGTCGCACACCGCCAGGACATCGGCGTCGTAGAAGGCGCGCGCGAACTCGCTGAGGAGGGCCTTCACCCTCGTGTACCGGTGCGGCTGGAACACCACCACGGTCCGCCGTCCGAAGCCCTTCTTGGCGGCGGACAGGGTGGCCAGGATCTCCGACGGGTGATGGCCGTAGTCATCGATGATCATGATGCCGGAGGCCTCGCCCTTGAGCTGGAAGCGGCGGTCGGCGCCGCTGAAGCGCGACAGCTCCGCCGCGATCGATTCGAACGGCACTTCGAGGTCGAGGCCGACCGCGATCGCCGCCAGAGAATTCTGAATGCTGTGACGTCCCGGCACCCGCAGCGTCACGCGTCCCAGCCGCTTGCCCTGCAGCAGCACCGTGTAGGCCGCCTTGAACCCGGACAGCTCCACGTCGGTTGCCGACAGGTCGGCCTGCGCCGAGAACCCGTAGGTCACGACCCGGCGCGACAGACGCGGCAGGATCTCCTGCACCCCCGGATCGTCCAGACAGACGATGCCGACGCCGTAGAACGGGACCTTGTTGAGGAAATCGGCGAACGAGTCCTGCAGACGAGGCAGCGTGCCGTAATGCTCGAGGTGCTCGGCGTCGATGTTGGTCACCACGGCGATGGTCGGCGTGAGGCGCAGGAACGAACCGTCGCTCTCGTCGGCTTCGGCGACCAGCAGGTCGCCGCGCCCGAGCTTGGCGTTGCTGTCGATCACCCCGAGGCGGCCACCGATGATGATCGTCGGGTCGAGCCCGGCCCCCGCCAGGACCTGCGCGACCATCGAGGTGGTGGTCGTCTTGCCGTGCGATCCTGCGATGGCGATGCCGTACTTGATGCGCATGAGCTCGGCAAGCATCTCGGCGCGCGGGATCACCGGGATCTGGCGGCGGCGGGCCTCCAGCACTTCGGGGTTATCCGGTCGCACGGCGGAGGAGACGACCACCACGTCGGCGTCGCCGACGCCCTCCGCCAAGTGGCCGCGGGCGACCGTCGCGCCCATGGCGCGCAGGCGCTGCACCGTGGCGCTCTCTTCCAGGTCCGAGCCGGTCACCTGGTATCCCAGATTAACCAGGACCTCGGCGATGCCGCTCATGCCGATGCCGCCGATCCCGACGAAATGGAGGCGGCGCGTCTTGCGGAGCATCACCATGCGCGCCTCACGCGGCGATCTCCTCGATCATGTCCACGATGCGCGCCGCGGCGTCCGCGCGCGCCAGAGAGGACGCGGAGCGCTCCATCGCGATCACGCGCCCCGGGTCTCCGCGCAGGGCCAGGAGGGTCCGCGCCAGACCCTCGCCGGTCAGCACGCTCTCCTCCATCACGATCGCGGCGCCCGCCTCCTCGAGCTTGCGCGCGTTGTAGCGCTGGTGATCGTGGGCCGACGTCGGCAGGGGCACCAGGATCGAGGCCTTGCCGCACGCGGCGATCTCCGACACGCTGCTGGCGCCGGCGCGCGCGATCACCAGGTCGGCCCACTCGTAGGCTTCGCGGATGTCGAGGATGTACGGGAGCACGGTCGCCTCGAAGCCGGACGACGCGTACGCCGCCCGGGCGCGATCGCAATCGTTCGGGCCGGTGCCGTGCGTGAAGCGCAGCCCCAGCCGGTGCTCCTGGAGGTGGGGAAGGGCGTCGATGATGGAGCTGTTGATCGCCTTCGCCCCCTGGCTGCCGCCGAAAATCAGGACATTGAACGTGTCGCCGCGTGTCTTGCGCTTCGCCGACCTGAACGCGGCGCGGATCGGGTTGCCGGTCACCTCGCCGCGGCCTCCGAAGTAATGCTTCGTCTCCTCGAACGACACCGCCACCCGGCGCACCCAGGGCGCCAGGATCCGGTTGGTCAGTCCCGGGAAGTAGTTCTGCTCGTGAATCAGGCTCGGCCTCCGCAGGGTCACGGCCCCCATCACCACCGGGCCGGAGGAGTACCCGCCGACCCCGATCACCGCCTTCGGCCTCAGCGCCATCAGCGTGCGGATCGATTCGAAGTACCCGGCCGCCGCGCGGCCGATGCCACGGATCCGAGCGGCCGTCGATTTCCCCACCACGCCGCCGCTCCTGATGGCGATGAGGCGGTAACCGTGAGGCGCCAGGATGTCACGCTCCAGCCGCGTACCCGCTCCCGCGAACACGACCTCGACTCCCCGGCGGCGCTGCTGGAGCTCCTCGGCGATCGCGATCCCCGGGTACAGGTGACCGCCGGTCCCGCCACCCGCGATCACGAACGTCTCGACCGCCATGAGGGTGCCTTCAGGACGAATGCTGCGAGATGTTCAGCAGCACCCCGAGGGCGCACAGGCTGACGACGAGGCTCGATCCGCCGTACGACAGGAACGGCAGGGGAATCCCCTTCGTCGGCATCAACCCCAGCGTCACCGCCATGTTCATCATCGCCTGCACCACCAGCCAGATCGTAATCCCCATACCGAGGTAATAGCCACCGCGATCGGGCGCGCCGAACGCCGCGACCACCCCGCGCCAGAACAGGATGCCGAAGGCGACGATCACCGCGGCGGCGCCGAGCAGCCCCAACTCTTCCGAGATCACCGAGAACAGGAAATCGGTATGCGGTTCCGGCAGGAAGAACAGCTTCTGGCGGCTCTCGCCGACGCCCTGTCCGTGGAGACCGCCGCTGGCTACCGCCAGGATCGACTGGCGGACCTGAAAGCCGGCTCCGAGCGGGTCGTCGTCCGGGTTCATGAACGTCAGGATGCGGCGCACGCGGTACGGCGCCTGCATGATCAGCAGGCCGATCGCCAGGAGACAGGCGCCACCCGAGACCATCAAGTATTTCCAGCGCAGCCCGGCGAGGAACAGGAGGACGATCGCCAGCATGATGTAGACGGCCGCGGTGCCGAGATCGGGCTGCAGGTAGACCAGGAGGGCGAGCTGCCCCACGACGACGGCGCACGGGATGATCGTGCCGACCAGATCATTCACGCGCGCCTCCTTTCTCGCCAGCAGGTACGCGAGGAACAGGACGAGCGCCAGCTTGCCGATCTCGGACGGCTGGATCTGCACCGGACCGAGGATGATCCAGCGGTGCACCTGGTGCGTCCGGTCCGAGACCAGCGCGGCGATCAAAAGGATGGTGCTGGCCAGAAGACCGGTGTAGACCACCGGTCGCTTCAAGAGACGCCGGTAATCCACGTGCATGGCGACGACCATCGCGCACAATCCCGCCACCGCCGCGGCCGCCTGTTTCAGGAGGAAGTGGTGCGCGCTTCCGAAGCGCTCCATGGCGATCACCGCCGAAGCGCTGTAGATCATCACCAACCCGAACAGCGTCAGGCCCACGCCGACGCCGAACAGGGTCTTGTCGAACGCCAGCTTGCGCGCCATCAGGCCCCCGGCTTCAGGGCGCCGACGAGGCGGCGGAAGTCCTCGCCGCGCTCTTCGAACCCGGAGTACTGGTCGAACGAAGCGCACGCCGGAGCCAGCAGCACCACACCGCCTTCCGGGGCAGCGGCCCGGGCCGCCTGCACCGCCTCGGCCAGGGTGACGGTCTTCGTGGTCGGAACGGCGGGCCCCAGCTGCGCGGCGATCGAGTCGCGCGCCTGGCCCATCAGCACGAGATGGGCGACCCGGTTGCCGATCAGGGGCAGGAGCTGCGTGAAGTCGCCTCCCTTGTCCTTGCCACCGAGGATCAGCACCACCTTCGCCGGGAAGCTCTCCAGGGACTTCATGGTCGCGGCCACGTTGGTGGCCTTGGAATCGTTGTAGTAGGCGACGCCGTCGAGATCGCGCACCTTCTCCAGACGGTGCGGCAGTCCGCGGAAGTCGCCCAGGCCCCGCTCGGCGCGGGGCAGCGGCACGCCGCACAGGTCGGCGACGAGCAGGGCCGTCATGACGTTCTCGATGTTGTGCGCCCCGAACAGCGGCACACGCGCCAGGGGGATGGTCCGAATCTCACGGCCGCCGCGGCGCACCACGATCCGATCGTCCTTCAGGCCGGCGCCGTCCTCGAGATCGAGCGCCCGGCTGAACGGGTGGACGCGCGCCTTCAGCGTGGGCGCCAGCCCCCAGACTTGGGGATCGTCCCGGTTCAGGATGGCGTGGTCGGCCGCCCCCTGGTTCCTGAAGATGCGAGACTTGGCCTGGTAGTAAGAGATCGGCGTCTCGTAGCGGTCCTGATGATCGGGGGCCAGGTTCAGGAGGGCGGCGATCCAGGGCCGGAAGGTGTCGATCCCCTCGAGCTGGAACGATGACAGCTCGACGACGTAGTAGTGGTCGGGCGCGTCGCGCGGGATCAGATCGGTCAGCGGTAGCCCGATGTTGCCGCACGCAACCGCCTTCAAACCCGCGTGCGCCAGGAGGTGGGCGGCCAGCGCGGTCGTCGTGCTCTTGCCGTTGGTCCCGGTGATGCCGATCAGGATGCCCTTCAGGAACCACGACGCCAGCTCGATCTCACCTACCACGCGCACCCCGCGGCGACGCGCCTCCGCGATCGGCGCGATGGAGAGTGGCACGCCGGGGCTCACCGCGATCAGGTCGGCCTCGACGAACGCGCGCGTCACGTGCCCGCCGGCCTGGAGCGTCGCGCCCTCGCGCTGCAGCGCCTCCGCCTCCGGGCCGAGCGTTTCGAGGGAACGGACGTCGGTCAGGACAACCGAGGCCTGTCGCGACAGAAGGAAGCGGGCCATCGCTACACCGCTCTTCTGCGCACCGACCACGACGACGCGGCTGCCGGCGAGCCTCGGCGGGGACGAACCCTGCGGCAGGGCGTTCATGAGGAGAGGGTCTCCTATCGCAGCTTGAGCGTCGACAGGCTCAGCAGCGAGAAGATGAGCGCGACGATCCAGAAACGGATGACGACCTTCTGTTCGGGCCAGCCGGCGAGCTCGAAGTGATGATGCAGCGGCGCCATGCGGAAGATCCGCTTGCCACGCGACCGGTACGAGGCCACCTGGAGGATCACCGACATCGCCTCGATGACGAACAGTCCGCCCACGAACACCAGGAGGATCTCCTGCTTGATCAACACCGCGACGGTGCCCAACGTGGCGCCGATCGCCATCGACCCGACGTCCCCCATGAACACCTGCGCCGGGTTGCAGTTGAACCACAGGAACCCCAGGGAGGCGCCGACCAAGGCGCCGCAGATGATCGCCAGCTCACCGCCCCCCTTGACGTTCGGCACGTCGAGATATCCCGCGACCTTCGCGTGTCCGGCGATGTACGCGAGGATGGCGTAAGTCCCCGACGCGATGAGCGACGAGCCGATCGCCAGACCGTCCAGGCCGTCGGTCAGGTTGACCGCGTTGGCCGCCCCGACGATCACCAGCATCGCCCACGGCAGGTAGAAATTCCCCATCTCCGGCGTCCACTTCTTGAAGAACGGAAAGCTGAACTGCGTCGAGTAGCGCCCCTGCCCGGCCAGCCACAGGAGCCACAGCCCGAGCAGCAACGCGGCGATCCACTGGAACAACATCTTCTGCCTGAAAGTCAGCCCGAGGGACCTCATTCGCGTGATCTTGAGGTAGTCGTCGGCGAAGCCGATGACGCCGTAGAGGAGCATGGATACGAGAACCATCCATACAAAGGGGTTGGTGAGATCTGCCCAGAGGAGGGAGGGGAGCGCCACGGCAATGATGACGAGGAGCCCCCCCATGGTGGGTGTGCCTTTCTTGCTTTGGTGGGAACGAGGTCCCTCGGGTCTGATTTGCTGCCCGATCTGAAAATCCCGCAGCCGTCGGATCAGCCGCGGACCCAGAGCGAGGCTGATCAACAGCGCGGTGAGAGTCGCGAGCGCCGTCCGGAACGTGATGTAGCGGACGACGTTCATGATCTTGACGGAGGGATAGAGCGCGAACAGAAGGTAGTAGAGCATCAGGCGCCGCCTTCCGCCAGGAGGGCCCGCACCACGCGCTCCATCTTCATGCCGCGCGAGCCCTTCACCAGGACCAGGTCACCGGGGCGGACGGCTGAGGCGACGTACGACGCGGCCTCCTCCGAGTCGGGAAAGTGCCGCACCTCCGGGGCCCCGGCCGCCCGGGCGGCGTCGGCGGCGCGCGCGCTCAGGGGCCCGACGGCGACGAACAGGTCGATCCCGGACGCCGCCGCCTGCCGGCCCAGACGCGCGTGGGCCGGCCGCCCGTAGTCGCCGAGCTCGAGCATGTCGCCGGAGACCAGGACGCGCCGCCCGCGCGGCGACGCGGTGCGGAGCGATTCGAGGGCCCGCTCCATGGCGGCCGGGTTGCTGTTGTAGGAGTCGTCGAGGATCTCGATGCCGCTCTTGAGGCGGTGCAGGACGCCGCGCATGCTCGCCGGGCGTGCCGACTCCAAGCCGCGGCGGATCTCGTCGGCGGACAGACCGGTCGCGAAGCCGATGGAGGCGGCTGCGAGCGCGTTGTAGACGTTGTGCCGCCCCGGGAGCGCCAGGCGGATGGGGAGGCGGTCGGGCCCGCGGCGCAGGACGAAGCGCGAGCCCGACACCCCGTCGATACCGATCTCGTCGGCCCGGACCACAGCCTTCGCAGCCTCGACCCCGTAAGGGACGGTTTCGCCCGCAAAGGCGCGCCCGAGTCTGGCGACCAGGCGGTCATCGGCGTTGTAGACCGCGACGGCCTCCCGGCGCATGCCCCGGAACAGCTCCCCCTTCGCCGCGGCGATCTTCTCCAGGCTGCCGAAGTGCTCGAGGTGGACACGCAGCACGTTCAGGATCGCCCCGATGTCCGGGTCGGCGATCTCGACCAGCCGCGCGATCTCGCCCTTGTAGCTCATCCCCATCTCCAGGACCGCCGCCTCCTGGTCCTCGCGCAGCCGCAGGAGCATCAGCGGCAGCCCGTAGGCGTTGTTCAGGTTCCCTTCCGACTTCAGGACCCTGAATCGCTGACCCAGGACCGCCGCCGTCATCTCCTTGGCCGTCGTCTTGCCCGCGCTGCCGGTGATCCCGACGACCGGCAGCGGCCGTGCCCGCCGCACGTGCGCCCCGAGGTCCTGCAGCGCCCGCGTCGTGTCCTTCACCCGGATGAGCGCCGGAGAGTCCGGATACTTCGCGGCGCCGCCTTTGGCGACCACCGCGGCAACCACCCCCCCTGCGACCGCCGCCTTCACGAACTCGTGACCGTCCAGCCTTGGGCCGACGATCGCGAAGAACAGCTCGCCAGACTTCACCGTGCGCGAGTCGATGCTGTAGCCCTCGACTTCGTGCTCCGCGCCCCGTGCCGGCGGCCGGGCGCCCAGGATCACCTTGCCCCGCGCCGCCCGGGCGATCATCGCCAAGCCCAGCCTAGGCATGCGGGGTCGGCCTGCCGGGCCGGCCCGCCGGATCGCTCATCCGGCGGCGTGGCCGCGCGCGGATCGCGCCGACCTCAGGAGTTCCCGCGCGACCTCGCGGTCATCGAACGGGATCGTCCTGTCGCCCAGGATCTGGTACGTCTCGTGCCCCTTGCCGGCAATCACCACGCAGGCGCCCTCTACGGCGAGGGACAGGGCGCGGCGGATCGCCTCCTTGCGATCGGGGATCACCAGGCAGCGTTCCGGGTTGAGCGGGCCGGCGGGGTCGCCCGTGATCGCCCGCCGCGCGCCGGGCAGGATGTCCTGGATGATCGCCATCGGGTCCTCGCTGCGCGGGTTGTCGGAGGTCACCACCACCACGTCGCTCCCCGACGCGGCGGCGAACCCCATCAGCGGGCACTTGACGCGGTCCCGGTCGCCGCCGCAGCCGAACACCGTGATGATCCGCCGCGGCCGCAGGTCCCGCGCGGCGAGGAGCAGGACGCGCAGGGCGTCGTCCGTGTGGGCGTAATCGACCAGGACCGTGAACGGCTGTCCCGTGTCGATCCTCTCGAAGCGGCCGGGAACGCCGCGCACCTCCCCCAGCCCGGCGACGACGGCCTGGCGCGGCACGCCGAGCGCCAGCGCCGCGGCTGCCGCGGCCCCGATGTTGAAGGCGTTCGGCCGGCCGAGAAGGGGCGCGCGCACCTCGAGCGGCTCCGCCGGCCGGCCCGGGGCCCCCGGAACGCCGGCGATCGACAGGCGGACCTCGGTGCCCGTCAGGGTGGCGCGGATTTTCTCGAGACGCACGTCGGCATGGTCCGACTCGCCGAAGGTGACGACCCGCGCGCGGGTCATGCCGCGCAGTCGCCCGGTGTGAGGGTCGTCGGAGTTGAGCACCGCCACCGCCTGCTCGTCCAGGCCGCGGAACAACATCGCCTTGGCCTCGAAGTAGCGTTCCATCGTCTCGTGAAAATCGAGATGGTCCTGCGTGAGGTTCGTGAACACCGCCGCCCGGAACGCGATGCCCGCGACCCGGTCGAGGGCCAGCGAGTGCGAGGACACCTCCATGGCGCACGAGGCCGCGCCGGCGGTGGCGTACCGGTCGAGCAGGCGGTACAGGTCGAGCGACTCCGGCGTGGTGCGCCCCGCTCTGGTCTCGTCGCGGTTGTAGCGGTACAGCACCGTTCCCAGGAGGCACGGTTTCAGGCCCGCCTCCTTCAGGATCGACTCGAGCAGGAAGCAGACGGTCGTCTTGCCGTTGGTGCCCGTGACACCGATCATCGTCAGCCGCCCGTCGGGCCGGTCGTAGTAATTGCGCGCGGCCAGGGCCAGACCGCGACGCTCGTTGTCGACCCGCACCCAGGCGACCTTCCGGGCGAAGCGCCCGGCGTCCCGGTGCGACAAGACCGCCACGGCCCCCTTGTCGATTGCCTGGTCCAGGAACTCGTTCCCGTCGCTCTTCTGCCCGCGCAGCGCCGCGAACAGGTAACCCGGCTCGATCGAACGCGAGTCGTAGGACAGGCCCCGGATCGGGGTCGCCGGGCTGCCGCTCAGGTCGGCGCCCGGTATGCCTTCGAGGAGCTGCCAGATCTGCACGCCGCTTTCCTTGGCCTGTCCGCGCCGCCGGGGGGCCGGGCCCCGCTTGGCTCGACGCTTCAGTAGATCACCGCGCAGGGAGTCGCCGTGGTGACCGGCATTCCCGGTCCAGGCTCCTGCCGCGTCACCTTGTCGCCTCTCTTGTCGCTGCGGCACGCGATGCCGGCGGCCGCCAGGGTCTCGCTGGCCTGGCGGATGCTCAGTCCGACGAGCTCGGGCATCGCCGGCGCCATGCCGGATGGCCGGGGGGCCAGCGTCAGATCACCAAGGGACGCATGCACCGCG
>DAISWT010000015.1:10207-16748 GCA_036826235.1 Acidobacteriota bacterium
CATGCCGGATGGCCGGGGGGCCAGCGTCAGATCACCAAGGGACGCATGCACCGCGCCGGCTCCCTGTCCGCGGGCCCTCCGCACCGCCGGAACGGGAACGCCACCCCGGAAGTCGTCGCCCTTCCGGTCGCCGCCGTCGGTTCCGGACGACGCCAGGAGCGATCGATCGAACACCAGCGGGTCCTCGTGATCGGGCCGGACCTTCAGGTAGGTCAGGGTCTGCTGGGCAATACGCGAGAAGGCCGGAGCCGCCACGTCGCCGCCGTGGAATTTCGGCCCCCTGGGCTCGTCGACCATGACGACGATCGCCAGGGCCGGCCGGTTCGCCGGGACGAAGCCGGCGAACCACGAGACGTATCTGCCGCGCGCGTACCGGCCGCTCGCGTCCACCTTCTGCGCGGTCCCGGTCTTGCCGCCGACGGTGTAGCCCGGAACGGACGCCGCTTTTCCCGTGCCTTCGATCGTCACCATCTGCAGCATGGAGCGCAGCGCGCGGGCGGTCTGCGCGGAGATGACCCGGCGGGACTCCGGGGCCGCCGCCGCGCCGCCGTCCCGGTCCGCTGAATCGGCCGTCCCGTCGGTGCCACCCCTCCCATCGGTGGACGTGTCGCCGCCGACGTCCGCCTGCGCGGTGCGCGGATCGGGGAGCACCGGCGTCCGGCTCCCCTGCGCCGGCAGGAGGGCCTGCACCACGCGCGGCCGAATCCAGACGCCGTCGTTGGCGATCGCGCCCACCATGGCGGCGAGCTGCAGGGTGGTCACGCCGATCTCCTGGCCCATCGCCATCGACGCCTGCGAGAGTCCGGACCAGGCGGAGACGTCACGCAGGATCCCCGGGCTCTCGCCCGGCAGATCGATACCGGTCTTGCGGCCGAAGCCGAAGCCGCGGATGTAGTCGATGAACTCCGCCGGACGCAGTCTCTGGGCGACCTTGATGGCGCCCACGTTGCTGGACTTCGCCAGGACCTCGGTGAACGTCAGGTTGCCGTAAGGCAGACGGTCCTCCTTGAAGCGGTGGCGGGCGACGACGATCGACCCGTTCTCGCACCAGATCACCTCGTTCGGATGCACGCGTCCCGCGTCGAGAGCGGCCGCCGCCGTGACGACCTTGAAGGTCGACCCCGGCTCGTAGTAGTCGGTGGTGGCGCGGTCGCGCCGCGTCCCCTCGTGCGCGTCGGCGTAGGCGTTCGGATCGAACACGGGACGGCTCGCGAGGGCCAGGACCTCGCCAGTCTGTGGCCGCAGGACGACGACGGTGGCACCGTCGGCGCGGGTCTCCGTCATCACGTCGTCCAGCGCCCGCTCGACGCTGTACTGGATCACCTCGTCGACGTTGAGCTGCAGGCCGAACCCCGGCGCGGGCTCCTTTTGCTCGCGGTCGAGGACCCGCCCGCCGCGACCGTCCTGCAGGGCCACCATCCGCCCCGGGGTCCCCCGAATGGCGCTGTCGTACATGAACTCGAGCCCGTCCAGACCGCGGTTGTCCATGCCGCACGCGCCGATCAGGTGCGCCGCGAGCGCGCGCTTCGGGTAGTAGCGCCGGCTTTCGCGCACGAACCCGATACCTCGGATCTGCAGCGCCTCGATGCGCCGCCTCAGGTCGGGCGTGACCTTCCTCTTGATCCACACGAAGCGGCGGTCGCTCGACAGCCGCTCGCGCAGCTCGGTGGCCGGCACGCCGGCCAGGGCCGCCAGCCGCCGGGCGGCGGTCGCGGCGTCGTCGACCTCGGCAGGCTCGGCGAACACCGAATCGACATCGAGGCTCACGGCCAGCTCCTTGCCGTTGCGGTCGACGATCGGGCCGCGCAGCGGGTCGAGGGTGATCGTCTTCTCCTGCTGCGAGCGCGCCTGGTCGAGGAGCTCGGGCGCGCGGATGATTTGGAGGGGGGCGCAGCGGCCGAAGATCGCCAGGAGCCCGGCGGCGACGGCCGCGACCAGCAGCACCAGGCGAGCCCGCCGCGAGCGCGGCCCTTGACCGTCCGCGGAACGGCGGGCGCTCCGCCGTGCCGCGCCTTTCGATCCCATGAACCCTTGTGTCCTCACCCTTTCGTCCTCCCCCCGTCAGGGCTTGACGCCGGCGTCCTGGCGCCGCGGCGTCGCGGCGCCCAGATCCGGCACGATTCCGATCCCCGCCTCGATGGCGTCCTCCCCGGCGGCCTTCGGCTCGGCCTCCGGCGGCGTCCTCTTCGTGCGCCTGGCGCGTCCCGGCTGGCGGCCGCGGCCAGCGGCCGCGGCGGGCGCCGGCCCGGCGTCATCACCCGCGTCCGCCCGGGCGCGCACCTCGTTGATGTGCCCGTCGATGACTTGGACCCGGCGCACGTCGGACGGCGGCGGATCGATCAGGCCGAGCTGCGTCCGCGCCAGGTGCTCGATCCGGTCGGGTGAGGTGAGAAAGGAGCGTTCCACCGTGAGCTGCTTGTTCTTCTCCTGCAGCTCCTGCCGCTCCTTCTTGAGGGCTTCGACGCGGTAGGACACCTGCAGGAACTCGACGCGCTGCCACACGTACACCAGCAGGGGCACCACGATCGCCGCGCCGTAGATCAAAAGACGGCGCAGCTCGCGCGCGCGGGCCCGGTCCTTCTCCTTGACCAGGCGCGCGTTGATTTGCAGGCGCAGGCCCTCGGCCCGGTGGCTCACGCGCGCGCCTCCGCAGGATCCCCGGCGCGCCCGGGAGTGGCGCCCAGTCGCTCCGCGGCACGCAGGCGCGCGCTGCGGCTGCGCGGGTTGTCGCGCACCTCGGAGGCGGACGGACGGACCGGACGCGATGTGACCAGGCGCACCAGGCCCGGGCGCCCGCAGACGCACACCGGCAGATCGCGGGGGCAGACGCAGCGCCGCGTCAGTCCGCGCAGCGTGCGCTTCACCAACCGGTCCTCCAGCGAGTGGAAGGCGATCACCACGATCCGCCCGCCCGGCTCGAGACGTCCGACGGCCTGCTCGAGCAGGCGACTCAGCCCCCCCAGCTCGTCGTTGACCGCGATGCGCAGCGCCTGGAACGTGCGCGTGGCGGGATGGATGCGGACCGGGCCCCGGTGAGGGAGGACGGACGCCACCATGTCGGCCAGGTCGCGGGTGGTTCGAATCGGCGCGTGCCCGCGCGCCCGCACGATGGCGCGCGCGATCGGTCTCGCTCGAGGCTCTTCCCCGAAGTCCTCCAGAATCGACGCCAGCCGGCCCTCCGGGAGCGTGTTGACCAGGTCGGCCGCTGTGGTCGTTTGCGAGCGATCCATCCTCATGTCCAGCGGCCCGTCTTCGCGGAATGAAAAGCCGCGCCCGGGGTCGTCGACCTGCAGGGACGAGATCCCGAGGTCGAGCAGAATCCCCGAAACCGTCCGGGCGCCGATCTCGTCGAGGAGGAGGGCCAGCTGACGGAAGTCCGCGTGCCGAACAATCGCCCGCTCGCCGAACGCCCCCAGCCGCCGCCGCGCCGTCTCGACCGCGTCGGCATCCCGATCGATCGCGACCAGACGCCCAGCGGGCGCCGTGGCGTGCAAGATCGCCTCGGCGTGGCCGCCGGCGCCCGCGGTCCCGTCCACCCACAGTCCCCCGGCTCGGCAGGCGAGGGCGTCGACTGCCTCCCGCAGGAGGACCGGCCGGTGCGTTCTCCCTGGCATGTCCGTGCGCGTCGCACGCTCTCCTCTAAATGCCGTGCCGGCCGAGCGACTCCATGTCGTCGTCGGTCAGCGGGCCTCCGTGCAGCTTGGCGTCGAGTGACTCGCGGTTCCAGATGTCCAGGTAGGTGAGGTTGCCGATCACGAAGACCTCGCCATCGGCGCCGCTCTTGTCCCGCAGCATCGGGTGGATCAGCACCCGCCCCTGCTCGTCCATGATGGCGGTCTGCCCGTAGTAGTTGACGAAATTGCGGAAACGCACGATGGGCGCGCTCACGCTGGACATGGTTGCGATCTTCTTCTCCAGCTCCGTCCAGACCGGCATCGGGTAAAGACGGACGAACTCCCCGCTCAGTGAGGTGACAAAAAACTCGCGCCCGTAGGTCTCTTCGATGTATCTTCGGAATAAGGTGGGGATCTTGATGCGCCCTTTGTCGTCGACCTTCGCCGGGGAATTCCCCCTGAGCATCCGTACCCTCGTCCGGTGGCGCTGCTCGTCCAACCCCGGCGGGAGACAGATGTCGCGGTGTCCCCCCCGATTAAGACTCGGCGTGTTGCTTTAGATTTCTAGGGGCGCGTGGCCACTTAAGACCACTTTACTCCACCACGCGAATATAAGGGACCCTGTCCGCCTTGTCAAGCAGAAACTTAAGCGACCACAATCAGATAGAGGTCATTGCTCCGATTCACCCGGGATGCTCAATATGTATGGATAACCGATCAAATAGCCACTAGATACTGTGTGAAAAATATAACCTGGACTATTGCGATGTGCTACCATTCGCAATTGTGTGGGGAAGACAGGCGGCGTTCCCACCGCTCCGAAGGGACTGCTCATGAAGCAGGCCACGGCTGTCGCCCCGATCGTCGCGCTCGCGTCCCTGCTGGCCACGGTGCCTGCCCGCGCCGCCGGGCAACCCGGCGATTACTCGTTCACCGCAAGCATCGGTGAATCCGGCACCAAGAAGGACAATTCGTACCGGAGCGCCGAGGCGCTGAGCTTCGCGGTGCAGTACCAGAAGACCGGGTTCGCCGCCTACCGCGCAATGGTCGGCTTCTTCTCCATGAGCGGGCGCGAGGCCGTCAGCCCGGCCGCCGGCACCCGTGACGCCGACGCCTTCTTCGTCACCGGGAACCTCGTGTTCACGCCGCGCTTCCACACGCTCCATCCGTTCGCGACCGCCGGCGTCGGCTTCTACGACGTCCGCCTGACCGACAACCAGGACAGCCAGAACGGCGTCGAAGTCGGCCTGAACTGGGGACTCGGACTGAGCGTGCAGCTGGTCAAGATGTTCGCCATCCACGGGGAGCTGTCGTACCACTACCTCACGGGAAGCCTGTCGAACCCGGTGCAGATGATTGTCGTCGGCGGTCGCTTCGATTTTTAAAATGACCGACAACAGTGCGGTTGGACCGCATCGATCTCCGAGGGATCGAGCCGCCTCGGGCTCCAAAGCAAGCCCTCGCGTCGCTTGAACAGCGACGCTGCCGTCATAATCCTCGTGGAATGAGTTGGTTAGCCGTCCATCTCCGTTCTTCACCCGCATCGTTGTAGGGCATTTTTCCTCTCGTTGCCGGGAAGGCAGGTCCACCGTACACTTCCCGCGTCATGACAGATTTCCCTCTGCGCCGCCGGATTCTTCTTCTGGGCGCCGCTCTCAGCATGTTGGTCCTCTCGGCTCCAGCTGACCGTCTCTCGGCGGGTAACGGAGGCCCGAACGCGGCCGGCGGGTGGGAGCGCAAACTCGATCCTTTTCTGCGTCGGATGGCCCTCGGCGTGGTCGTAGTGCGCGGCAGGTTTGCCGATCGCCTTCCGCCGGGATCGGTGGAGGTGGCGCGGGCGCTGCCGGGCTTCGTGCAGGTCGACAGGTCCGCCGCGCCGGTCCTGCATGTCAAAGCGGGACTCGACGCGAGGGCGCTGGCGACGGAGGAAGCCCGGGCGGCGCTCGAGCGCGAGCTTGTGGGCATCGGCGTGCAGATCCAGGGCCGTGTCGGCGAGATCGCGTCGCTGCGCGTGCCGGCCGCCGCCCTCGAGGCGCTGGCAGGTCTGCCTGAGATCACCTGGCTGAAGGCTTCCCATGCCTACCGCATGCTGAACGAGATCAGCACTTCGTCCGCCCAGATCGGTTCGGACCAGGCCAACACGACGTTCACGAAGGGGGCTGGCGTGATCGTGGCGGTGGTCGACACGGGCATCCAGTGGACCGACCATGATTTCAGGAACGCCGACGGCACCACCCGGATCCTCGGCATCTGGGACCAGACGCTGACCGACCCCGTCCATCCGCCGCCCGCGGGGTTCTCGTTCGGCGCCTATTACTCGAGAGGCGATATCGACGCGGCCCTTGCGGCCGGAGGGAGTCTGCTCACCGGAGACGGGCACGGCCACGGCACGCACGTGACCGGCACCGCCGCCGGGAACGGGCTGGAGACCGGGAACGGCGTGCCGGCCGGCACCTTCGCGGGGGTCGCGCCGGAAGCCGACCTGCTCGCCGTGCGGGTGTTCGACGACAGCGGGACGTTCTGCGCCAATTGCGATCTGACCGCCGCGGTGCAATTCATCAGCCAGACCGCGGCAGCAGCGGGGAAGCCGTGGGCCGGCAACATGAGCCTGGGAACCGACATCGGCGCGCACGACGGCACCGATCCGGACGAGCGCAGCATCGACGCGGCGGTCGGTCCCGGCCGGCGCGGCGCGCAGATGGCGATCGCGGCGGGAAACTCCGGCAACCGCGATCGCAGCAGCCATCCGAACCATTGGGAGGGCCCGCTGCCGGCCGCCGGCTCGTCGGTGAGCGACACGTTCAACCTGACGTATACGCCGAACAGCGGCAGCGACAACGATCACGTCTGGCTCGACATCTGGTACAAGGGCGCCGACAGCGCGACGGTCAGCATGATCTCGCCCACCGGCATCACGGTCAGCGCCG
>DAISWT010000016.1:0-573 GCA_036826235.1 Acidobacteriota bacterium
ATGTCGTTGAAGTCCTCGCGGCCGCTGAGCTCGATGTACTCGACGCGGGACGGCATCGCCTCGGCGGCCTCGCGCTCGCGATAGGAGAGCAGGGCGATCTTCGCTCCCTCGCCGGCGGCGTTGCCCACGGCGCGGATGCGATCCAGGGGCACGGCGGGCACGAGACCGATGATGCGCGCGGCATCGGGGTGGATGTAGGAACCGAAGGCTCCCGCCAGCAGCACCTCGTGCAGGTCGGCGGGCCCGACCCCCATCACCTTCATCAGCACCTTGATGCCGGACGCGATCGACCCTTTGGCGAACTGAAGCTGGCGCACGTCTTTCTGCGTGAACACGACCGGCCTGCCGCCGGTCTCCTGCGCGGTCGCCAGCACGAACGCGCGCACGCCGTCCACGCTGATCAGCCGCGCGGCGAGCGACGCCGGCACGGCGTGCGCGATCTCCTCGGCCGAGCGCATGCGGCCGGTCGCGTCCATGAGACCCCGTTGATAGAGCTGGGCCACCACGTCGACGAGGCCGGAGCCGCACAGTCCGACGGGCGGAGCGTCATCGATGGTCTGCAAACCCACGGCG
>DAISWT010000016.1:614-4343 GCA_036826235.1 Acidobacteriota bacterium
CGTGCGTGATTTGCACACCCTCGATGGCGCCGGTCGTGGCGCGCATGCCGCAGGAGATCTCGGCCCCTTCGAACGCTGGTCCAGCCGGGGCGGCTGTGGCGACGGTGCGCTGTTCGTGACCGAGGGCGATCTCGCCGTTGGTGCCGACGTCGACGAACAGGCGCAGCCGGTTGCCGCGCGGCACGGCGGTCGCCAAGAGACCCGCCACGATGTCGCCGCCGACATAGGCGCCGATTGCCGGGAATAGGTAGACCCGCCCCTCCGGGTGAATCGCGACCCCGAGGTCGCGAGCCCTGATCTCGAGCCCGTGCGTGATGGTGGAGGCGAAGGGCGTCACGGAAATCGGTTCGGGGTCGATCTCCAGAAGCAGGTGCATCATCGTCAGGTTGCCGGCGACGGTGATCTCATACACCTTCGAGGCGGGCACGCCCGATTCACCGACGAGTTTCTCGATGATCCCGTTGAGCGTAAAGATGGCGAGGTGCTGCAGCTCCTCGAGCCCCTCCTTCTTGCCCATGGTGTAGGAGATGCGCGACAGGACATCACCGCCGTGAATCGCCTGCGCGTTGAGCGTCGAGCCCACCGCGCGGGCCTCGCCGTTGTTCAGGTCCATCAGGGTGCCGACCAGGGTGGTCGTGCCGACATCGAAGGCGACGCCATAACACTCGTTGGTGGTGTCGCTCGCCTCCACGGCGATCAACGAGTCGCCGCACAGGACGACCGTCACGTCGAACTCCGCCTCCCGCAGCGTCTTTGGAAGGGTGCGCAGGACCGGCAGCGAGGCGGTCATCGCGAATCCCTCCTCGCGCAGGGCGTCCTTGATGCGCTGGTAGTCGGATCGCTGGTCGTGCAGCGTCGGCTCCGCCAGTCTCAAATGCACCTTGTGCACATTCGGGTCGAGCAGAACCTGGCGTCCGACGCCGAACATGGCGGTCTTCGGCGTGGTCAGGAGACGTGGCACCTGGACCACCATCTCGAACCGCACCTCGGCCTGGCAGGAGAGTCGCCAGCCGCAATCGATGTCCTCCTGGCCGAGGTGTTGCAGGTCGGCCGGTGTGACCGGGACCGCCCCCTCGACGATTTGCACGCGGCATTTGCCGCACGTTCCGCGGCCTCCACATGTGCTCTCGATCGGCTGGCCGGTCCAGGCGGCGGCGTGGAACAGGGTGGTGCCCGCCGGGACCCGAGTCGTGCTCTCCCTGGGCAGGAAGGTGACCTTGACCTTCTCGGCTTTTGCTGCGACCGTCGGTTCCATGGGTAACCCCTGCGGACGACCCGGCGGCGTCAGACCCTGGGGGAGGACGGGGTGACCGGCGAGGTCTGCTGAGACTCCGGGCGGGCTCCCGCCTTCGCGGCGGACACCTTCCGGAAGTGGGCGTTCCATTTCTTGCCGAAGGGGTCCCGGCCCAGCATCAGGTCGCCCGCCAGGATCATCTTGTAGATCTCGGGCTCCAGGGCGTTGGTGATCGAGGCGGTGAGGCCGACCTGCATGCCAAGCAGGATGAAGCTCGTGGTGAGGGGCGGCCGGTCCGGCAGGCCGAACCCCACGTTGCCCGCGCCGACCGACATGTTCACCCCGAGCTCCTCGCGCACCAGGCGCATGGTCTCGAAGGTGACCCGCCCGAACTCGTGGTTCGCGCCGATCGGCATGCACAGCGGATCGATGAGGACGTCCTCACGGGGGATGCCGTGGTCGGCGGCGCGCTCCACGATCTTGCGCGCGATGCGGAGTCTCTCGTGCGGGTCGTTGCTGATCCCGGTATCGTCGTTCGCGATGCCGATGACGGCGGCACCGTGTTTCTTGACCAACGGCAGCAGCCGCTCCAGCACCTCGTCCTCGCCGGTCACCGAGTTGACCAGCGCCTTGCCGGCGTAGGCCGGGAGCGCCGCCTCCAGCGCCTCGGGCGTGGACGAGTCGATCGAGATCGGCGCGTCGACGACCTCCATGATCGCCTGCACCGCGCCCTTGAGCATCTCCGGCTCGTCGGCGCCCGGGATGCCGGCGTTCACGTCGAGCATGTGCGCCCCCGCCTCCACCTGGGCGATGGCGTCGCTCTTGACGCGGCTGAAATCGAAGCGCCGCAGCTCCGCGGCGAGTTTCTTCCGGTTGGTCGGGTTGATCCGCTCGCCGATGATCACGAACGGCTCGTCCGGGCCGAGGACGATGGTTCGGGTCTTCGACGACAGCACGGTTTTCATGCCCTGTGCTCCCGGGAGTGCTGGAGGGCGGCGCCGTCGGCGGCGGCGCGGCCCTCCGCGCCACCGTCGTCCACGGCCGCGGCGGCGAAGGGCCCGAGGAGCGAGGCGCGCGCCGGCAGGAGCCGCGCGCGCGAGGCGATCTCGCCGACCGCCTCCTCCCAGCGGATGGGCATCAGGTGGAACCCGGCAAGACCCTTGATGTCGCGGAGCTGCTCGATGATCTCGACGCAGATTCGGATCCCCTCGTCCTCGCGGCGCGTCCGGTCGGGCCCGGCCTGTTCCATGCGGCGCACGATCGCGTCCGGCACCTCCATGCCGGGCACGCGCTCCTGCAGGTATCGCGCCGCGCGCGCCGAGCGCAGCGGCGCGACGCCCGCCAGGATCGGGACCCGGCGATCCAACCCGAGATCGCGCACGCCCTCCATGAACGCCGCGAAACGGGCCACGTTGAAGGTGATCTGCGTCTGGATGAACCGGGCGCCCGCCTCGATCTTCTTCATCAGGCGCAGGGGGCGGAAGTCGTAGGGCGGCGCGAACGGGTTCTCGGTCGCGCCGGGGAACAGATCGGGCGCCGGCACGATCTCGCGGCCGCTCATGTAACGCCCGCCGCGCAGCAGGTTGGCGAGGACCAGGAGCTGCAGCGAATCGAGATCGAAGACCGGCTTGGCGTCCGGGTGGTCGCCGTGAACCATGTGGTCGCCGGTGAGACACAGAACATTGCGCACACCCAGAGTGGCTGCGCCAAGAAGATCGCTCTGCAGGGCGAGACGGTTCCGATCGCGGCAGGTGACGTGCATGACGGGGTCGACGCCTTCGCGGACCAGGAGGGCCGAGGCCGCCAGCGGCGACAGGTGGACGATTCCCGCGGTGTTGTCCGGGACATTGACCGCGTCCACGTGATCGCGCACCAGGTGCGCCCGCCGGACGATATCCCCGGCATCGGCGCCGTCACCCGACGCGATCTCGCAGGTCACCACCGGGAGGCCGGATCGGAGCGCTTCCGCGAGACGGAAGACGGGGGCGGGGCGGTTCATGAGGCCTCTTTCTCGTGCCGGCCGGCCAGCACGTTCACCCACGCCGAGCTGCCCTGAAGGCTCCAGTCGAGCGCCGGCTGAATCCGCACAATCGCCGCCCGCCAGGGAAGCCAGCGCGAGCGCCGCTCGGCCTTGACCCAGACGCACATCATCTCGGGCACCACCTCGCAGTGGCCGTTCATGCGCACGCCGCCACACGGGCCGTTGCGCAGGGTCTTCGGGCAGCCCATCGGGCAGGTCATCCCGGTCTCATGCAGGATGCACTGGCCGCACATCCGGCAGCCGAAGGCCACCTTCTTGCTGGCCGCCTCGACCGGGAGGACGGCGATCTCGAGGACGCGCGCCAGCCGAGGGTGGCGGCGGAAGAAGCGGCGCACCCCGCCTGGAACGCCGAGCCTGATGCGAGCGGAGAAAGCCACGGCAATCCTCCATGGCCGGAAGCCGGGGCCGGTTCTCCGGCGCCGGGCGGCCCGACGGGACTTCAGTCCGCGACCGC
>DAISWT010000016.1:4416-15807 GCA_036826235.1 Acidobacteriota bacterium
GGCTTGGAGCGCTTCTTCGCCATCAGTTCCTTGGCCACCCTGACCGCCTCGGTGGCGTTCTCGCCGTACCCATCCGCGCCGATATCCTTCGACCACTGCAGGCTGGTCGGGGCGCCCCCGACCATGACGATGTACTGATCCCGGATGCCCTCCTTCTGCAACAGCTTGATCACCTTGCCCTGGTTGGGCGCGGTGGTGGTCAGGAGCGCGGACATGGCGACGATGTCGGGATTGCGCGTCTTGATCTCCTGCACAAACCGGTCGATCTTCACGTTGACGCCGAGATCCACCACGGTGAAGCCGTTGGCCGACAGCATCGTGCAGACGATTCTCTTGCCGATGTCGTGGATGTCGCCCTGCACGGTGCAGGCGAGGACCGATCCCTGGATTTCGCGCGCCACGGAGCTCTTGGCGAGCTCCGGCTCGAGAATGGCGAGCGCGGCCTTCATCGCCTCGGCGCTCATGACCAGCTCGGGAAGGAAGAGCTCGCCGGCCCCGAAACGGTCCCCGACGACCCGGATGCCCTTCACGAAGCCGTTGTCGATGGACGCTAGCGGGGCGATGCCCAGCTCCAGGGACTGGTGGGCCAGAGCGGCCGCCGACTCCGCCTCACCCGTGATCACGCTGTCCGCCATCTTCTGGTACAGGTCGTCGTGGCTCAAGTCCGTCCCTCCTTCCGCAGCGTCACGCTTCAGACGATGGCACGGGGTGCCATGTACTTCGACTGGGCGGCTCGCAAGGTCGCGGGTCCGTGGTACCCGAGCCGGGCCGAGATCTTCGCGCACGTCTCCAGGCCGGTCCTGATGAGACCCTGCAGCTTGTCCGGGGTGAGACGGGTGTCCGGCCCCGAGACACTGACAGCCGCGATGGCATCACCGTTGCGGCTTCGGATGGGGAGACCGATGGCGATCAGGTGATCCTCCAACTCGCCGTAGGAGACCGCGTAACCCTGCTCGCGGATCTTGATGAGATCGCGGGCCAGGACCTTGGAGTCGGTGATGGTGCGCGGCGTGAACTTCTTGAGAGCGCGCGCCAGGATCTGCCGCTGTTTTTCGGCGGACAGGTGCGCCAGCAGGACCTTTCCGGTCGAGGTGGCGTGCGCGGCCCACGGCATGCCGATGGCGCCGGCCGCGGCCACCACGTGCTTCCCGGCAATCTCCTCGATGGTGACGACGTTGCCGCCGCTCAGGACCTCCAGGTCCACCGTCTCGCCCGTGCGGTCCGCGAGCTCGCGCAGGAAGGGAAGGGCGACGCGGTGCACGTCGGTGTGACGCAGCACCTGCTCGCCCAGCACGATCAGCTCCGGACCGAGGCGGTACTTGCCCGTCTCCGGACTCTTGGCAATGAGTCCTTCTCCTTCGAACGCCGAGAGCAGGCGGTACACCGTGCTCTTGTGGAGGGTCACCTTGCGGCTGACCTCGGTGACTCCCATTTCCGGGGCGTCGTCGCTGAACGCCTTGAGCACCGCGATGGCGCGGCGCACGGCCTGATTGCCCGTGACGATGCCTTCGCCGCGATCGCTCCTCTTCTTATTGATCCCCTGTGCCGGCACGTCCTGAGCCATGTGACCCTTTCCTTTCTTCGATCGCCGTTCCTCGCCCCCGCCACGAGCCCTTTATGCCGTCCTCGCATCTCGGGGAGCGAGAGTTTGCAGACGGATTTTGCGTCGGGGGGCCCGCTCCGCGCAAGCCCTATTTTCCCGATGATGACGTTACGACAATGAGTTGCGACGAACCGGCCCCCCTTGAAGCCGTAACAGCAACACAGCCCGCGACCGGGTCACGGATGGTGCAGAAGCATAAGATTGCAAGTCGCCTGGAAGCCGGAATTTATCGATGCGGGGCATCAGCTGTTTCTCATCATGAGACTGATTAGCACAATGCGCACCAAAAGTACCACCACACGCGCCCCGGGTCAACGGAAAAAAGGCGTCGGAGCCGGGCGCCGCGTGAATGGCCGGGTTGAGCGGACTCCCCGGCCCGCCTATAATCGGCACACGGGGGGATGCGCGGCGGCGGCGATCAACCCGGGAGGCGGGCGATGTCGATCGGCGTCCTGCTCGGCGGCTGCGGGTATTACGACGGCACCGACGCACACGAAGCCGTGTTCACGCTCCTGGCGATCGAGAACGCCGGGGAGAGGGCGATTCTGATTGCTCCGGACATCGACCAGGATCGTGTCGTGGACCACTTGACCGGCGATGAGGTCTCGGAGACGCGCAACGTGATGCGCGAATCCGCCCGGCTGGCGCGTCTCCCGATCCACTCGCTTGCGGGGACCCGGCCGGAGGAGCTCGAAGCGCTGATCATCCCGGGCGGTTACGGGCCGGTCGTCAACTTCTCGACCGGCTTCGCCCGCGTGGGAGAGCGTCGCCGCCTGCGAGGGGATGTGGAGACGTTTCTCGGGCTGTGTCTCGCGGCCCGCCTGCCGATCGGCTGCGTGAGCCTGGGGGAAATACCTCTGCGGACCACCCTCGGCGAGGACATCGCCGTCCCCGAATCTCCGCGCAGCCCCACGGCTCTGGCGGTCGATCGAGACAGGGCTATCGTCCACACACCGGGATCGACCGCCTTCACCCGCCTGGCCGATGTGAAAGCGGGTATCGACGCGATGGTGGCCGGGGTGCTGAGCCTCGTCCAGGAGAGGCGCCGCCAGGCCGCTTCGGCGGCGCGGAACGCGCCGGACCCGTCGTGACCGTGACCGTGCTCCTCTTCGCCCGCTATCGCGAGGCTGCCGGAGCCCCGGCGGTCGTGGTGGAGGTCTCCCCGGGCGTCACCCTCGCCGACGTTTGGAACCGGGTGCGCGCCACCGTCCCGGGGCTTGGACAGGAGGAACGGCCGTTGCTCTCCTGCGACCGCGTCTACGCGGCGTCGGAACGTCCCATCACCGGCCGGGAGGAGATCGCCGCCTTCCCGCCGGTCAGCGGCGGCTAGGCTCCGGAGGAGGAGAAGGTGACGGGGCTGTACCGCATCGTCGATCAACCGCTCGATCCGCAGGAGGCGATTCGCGCCGTGTCCGGTCCCGATCGGGGCGCAATCGCCGTGTTCATTGGAACGACACGCGATCACCAGGGCGGCCGGCCGGTTCGCTTCCTCGAGTACCAGGCGTACGTGGCGATGGCGGAGGTCGTCATGCGCGAGATCGGAGGCGACATCGTGGCGCGCTTCGGCACGCCGCACCTCGCCATGCTGCATCGCGTCGGCCGCGTCGAGATCGGAGAGCCGAGCGTTGTGGTCGCCGTGGCGGCCGCGCACCGTCGCGAGGCGCTCGCCGCCTGCGCGCACGCCATCGACCGTCTCAAGCAGGATGTCCCGATCTGGAAGAAGGAGCACTACGCCGACGGCGCCGCCTGGATCGAAGGCCCCGGCGCACACCATTCCTGATCCTCGACACCACGGGGCCGGGTCGCTTGCTGGTGTCGGCGAGCGGGTGCTATACTCCACGCCGTCTTGCAAGTCTTTGAGTACGCAACGGTCCTCTCACCCGGCGCCTGATGCCGGACCACTCAGGTCCGGCAGGCGGGGGGGGCGGGATGGCGCAGTCCGCAACCTTCGTGAAGATCCGCGAGGATCTCAGCCATCGCGGTCGCGGCCGGCCCGGACACCCGAGCCGACCATCCGGCTCGCTCCCGACCGGTCACCACCGGTCGGGCGGGCGCGGCACGAACAGGCCGATCCCGTTCCCGAACGGCTCTGGATACTTTTCGATGCTCGCAAGCGCCCCACATTTCTATGTCAGGTTGGATCGCCACGCGTCCCCTCACCCCGGGGGCGCGCTGGATGGCGGATCGTGTGCCATGGTCGGGAGAGGATCCTGCCGCGCCGCCGGAACTCCGGCCGCGCAGGAGAAACGGCATGCGAATTTTCGGTTTCGACTTGCTCCTCCCAGGAGCCCTTGTCCTGGCCGGGGCCCTTCTCGGGTGGTTCTCAAGGAGACTCTTCGGCCGGAACACGCTTGACAGCGTTCGCGGTGAGAGCCGGAAGATCATCGAACGAACCCGGCAGGAAGCAGAACAGCAGAAGCGCCAGGCCGTTCTGCAGGCGCGCGAAGAATGGCTCAAGTCAAAGTCCCGTCTCGAGCAGGAGCTACAGCACAAGGTCCGGGAAGGCGACAAGCGACAGCGCGCGCTCGAGGAGCGCGAGGCGGGTTTGAATGAGAAGGACGCGCGACTGCGCGCGCGCGAGCGGACCCTCGAGCAGCGCGAGCGGGAGGCGCAGCAGGCGAACGCCGAGGGCCGGCAGGAGCGCGACAGGGCCCGGCGCGCCGCCGCCGACCTGAACGACCAGCTCGGCCGGGTCTCCGGCCTCACCCTCGAAGACGCCAAGCAGATGCTCCTGACCAACATGAGGCAGGAGGTGCGTTTCGAGGCCGCCCGGATGATCCGCGAGGCGCGCGAGGAGACCCAGAAGAAGGCGGAGATGGAGGCGTGCAAAATCGTCTCCCTGGCGATCGAGCGAACCGCGTCCGAATGGACCGCCGAACGCAGCGTCACCTCGTTCCAGCTCCCGAACGAGAAGCTGAAGGGCCGCATCATCGGCCACGAAGGCAAGAACATCCGGGCCTTCGAAAAGGCGACCGGGGTCCAGCTCCTCATCGACGAGCAGCCGGACACGGTGGTCCTCTCCTGCTTCAATCCGATCAAGCGGGAGGTGGCGCGGCTGACCCTGGAGCGGCTCGTGAAGGACGGCAATATTCACCCCCGGCGGATCGATGAGCTGGTGCAGAAGAACCAGCGGCGTGTCGAGGAGCAGATGCTGCGGGCGGGGCAGGAGGCGCTCAAGGAGCTCGGGATCTCCGGCGTCCGCCCGGAGCTGGTGCGCATCCTGGGGCGCCTGCGCTACCGGACATCGTACGGCCAGAACGTTCTGATGCCCTCGATCGAGGTCGCCAAGCTCACCGCGATCATGGCGTCGGAGCTGCGCCTCGACGCGACGCTCGCCAAGCGCGCGGGACTGCTGCATGACATCGGCAAGGCCATCGACTTCGAGCGCGAGGGGACTCACCCGGAGATCGGGGTCGAGGTCGCGACGCGCTACAATGAGCACCCGGTCGTGGTGAACGCCATTGGATCGCACCATGAGGACGCGGACGTGACCCATCCGATCTCCGTCCTGGTGTCGGCGGCCGACGCCATCTCCGGCTCGCGACCGGGCGCCCGACGCAAGAGCGTCGTCGACTACGTGCGCCGGATCGAGCAGCTGGAGGGGCTGGCGAACGAGATGGAGGGAGTGGAGCAGTCCTACGCCATCCAGGCGGGGCGCGAGATCCGGGTGATCGCCCGGCCCGACAAGGTCGGGGACGACCAGCTCGCGCTCCTGGCGGCCGACTTGGCGAAGAAGATCGAGACCCGGATGGAGTACCCGGGGCGGATCAAGGTGACGGTCATTCGCGAGATGCGGGCGACCACCACGGCGCATTGAGAGAGGAGCGATTCCCATGACGCAGATGGAACAGGCCGGGCGCGGCAGGATCACGGAGGAGATGAAGTACGTGGCCGCCGTGGAGGGCGTCGATCCGGAGGAGCTGCGGAGGCGCATCGCGGCTGGCCACGCGATTATCCCGAAGAACATCCGCCACGGCCACAACCCGATCGGTGTGGGCCGGGGGCTGTCCACCAAGGTCAACGCCAACATCGGCACATCCGGCCACCACCAGCAGCTCCACGAGGAGGTGGAGAAGCTGAAGATCGCGATCGCCTGCGGCGCCGAGATGGTCATGGACCTGTCCACCGGGGACGAGCTGGACGCGGTGCGCCGCGAGATTCTCAGGCGCTGCCCGGTCATCCTGGGAACGGTGCCGATCTACCAGGCCGTCGCCGATCGCGGATCGGTCTACGAGATGCGGGCGGACGATCTGTTCGGGACGATCGAGGCACACGCCCTGGACGGGGTGGATTTCGTCACCGTCCATTGCGGGGTTACGCGCGAGGCGGTCCGCCGTCTCGATGCCGACGGGAGGATCGCCGGCATCGTGTCGCGCGGCGGATCCTTTCTGGCCTCATGGATGGCCCGCTCGGGTCAGGAGAACCCTCTTCTCGAGCAATACGACCGGCTGCTCGACATCGCCTACGAGCACGACTTGACGCTGTCGCTGGGCGACGGCATTCGCCCGGGGGCCACCGGCGACGCCACGGACGCGGCGCAGATCCAGGAGCTCCTGACCCTCGGAGAGCTGACGCGCCGGGCCCATGAGCGCTCGGTGCAGGTCATGATCGAAGGCCCGGGCCACGTGCCGATCCACCAGATCGAAGCGAACGTGCTGCTTCAGAAGAGAGTGTGCCGTGGGGCGCCGTTCTACGTGCTGGGACCCTTGACCAGCGACATCGGGGCGGGATACGACCACATCACCGGGGCCATCGGCGGAGCCGTTGCGGCGGCGGCGGGCGCGGATGTCCTGTGTTACCTGACGCCGGCCGAGCACCTGAGGTTGCCCACCCTCCAGGACGTGCGCGACGGCGTTCTCGCCACCAAGATCGCGGCGCACTCCGGCGACCTGGCGAAAGGCGTGTTCGGGGCGAAGCGCCGCGATGACCAGATGTCGGTGTACCGGAAGCAGCTCGACTGGGAGGGGCAATACCGCCTGGCGCTCGACCCGGAGAAGGCCCGGGAATTCCGGATGATGAGCGAAGACTACGACAAGGCGGTCTGCACAATGTGCGGGACTCTTTGCTCGATGGCCCTGGAGAACACGCGCAGCCGGCTGGGTGAGCTGCTGACGGCGCCCGAAGAGGAGGCGACGCACCGGCACGTGCGGGTCGGGTCCGCCGCGTACCGCCGCATGGGGAACGCATGACGCCATTCCGGAGTCGGTACGTCGAGAGGAGCGGCCTGGGGGCCATCCTGGACAAGGTCCTCTCGGGCGAGCGCCTGTCCCGCGAGGACGGCCTGGCGCTCTACCGCCACGACGATCTGCTTGGCGTCGGGACGCTCGCGAACCACGTGCGCGAGACGCTGCACGGGGACGTGGCGTACTACATCGTCAATCAGCACATCAACCACACGAACGTCTGCGTGGCTGGCTGCAAGTTCTGCGCGTTCTACCGGACCGCCAAGCAGAGCGACGCCTACGTCCTTTCTCCGGAAGACGTCGAGCGGCGCATGCGCGAGCACATGCACGAACCGATCCGCGAGATCCACATGGTGGGCGGAGTGAACCCGGACCTGCCGTTCAGCTACTACCTCGACGTCATCCGGACCATGAAACGGGTGCGGCCCGAGGTGCACGTCAAGGCATTCACCATGGTCGAGATCGCCGCCATGGCGGAGAACTTCGCCATGACGCCCGAAGACGTGCTTCTGCGGCTCAAGGAGGCGGGGCTCGGGTCGATCCCCGGCGGCGGGGCCGAGATCCTGACGGATCACGCCCACCAGGTCCTGTTCAAGGGAAAGATCGACCACCGTGGCTGGATGGAGATCGCCAAGACGGCGCACAGACTGGGACTGAAAAGCAACGCCACGATGATGTATGGGCACGTCGAGACGCTCGAGGAGCGTATCGACCATATGCTCCTCCTGCGCGAGGCGCAGGACGAGACCGGCGGCTTCATGGCGTTCATCCCGTTGGCCTTCCACCCGGAGAACACGCGGCTGTCGCACTTGAACAAGCCCTCGGCATCGGACGAGCTGAGAAACCTCGCGGTCGGCCGCCTGATGCTCGACAACTTCCCGCACATCAAGGCCTACTGGGTCATGATGACGCCGAGGGTGGCGCAGGCCGGCCTGCATTTCGGGGCGGACGATCTCGACGGCACCGTCGTGACGGAGGAGATCTATCACCGGGCCGGGTCGACGTCGCCACAGATGATCAGCGTGCGGCAGATGATCGCGCTCATCGAGGAGGCGGGCCGGGTGCCTGTCGAGCGGGACACGCTCTACAATCCCATCGGGTCGGTGCCGCGCCGGCCGTCCTCCGATCCGCTCGCCGTTCCACCTTCCCCCGTCGACACGATCGTCGCCCGGGAGAACGTCCCGGGCGTCTAGACCGGCCGGGCGCACCGTCCGGAAACGCGCGGTCGCGCCCGGGTACGCGGCGCGGCCTGTGGTAAGCGAGGTGCGTCCGTGTGGGTTCACGTGAACGGCCGGCTGGTCGAGGAGTCCGGGGCGTTCCTGTCGGTCTTCGACCGCGGCTTTCTGTACGGCGACGGCATCTTCGAGTCGATGCGCGCGGTCGCCGGCGTGGTCTTCCGGGAGGGTCGTCACCTCGATCGGCTGGGGCGCTCGGCCGCCGGCATCGGCCTGGCGCTCCCGCTCACGGCCTCCGGTTTCTCGGCGGCCGTTCGCGACCTCCTGGAACGGAACGGTCTGCGGGACGCGCGCATCCGGGTGACCATCACGCGCGGGCAGGGACGCCCGGGTGAGTACGTCGAAGTCTATGGGCCTCCGAGCGTCGTGATTTCGGCGACCCGCTTCGAGGGGGTCGACCCCGCTCTGCACCGCAACGGCGTGCGCGTCGCCGTCGCGCGTCGGCGCCAGATCCCTCCGGAGACGCTCGACCCCGCCATCAAGTCAATCTCGCGGCTGACCTCCGTCCTGGCCCGCCGCGAAGCGCGGGAGGTCGGGGCTTTCGAGGCGATCCTGCTGGACGGGGACGGCCGTCTGACGGAGGGGACGGTGAGCAATCTATTCCTCGTTCTCGGCGGCGGTCTCTTGACTTCTCCCGCGCCCGCCGGGGGGCTGCCGGGGATCACGCGGGAGGCGGTCGTCGAGCTGGCGCGGGCCGCCTCCATCCGGATCTCCGAAGAGCCTCTGCCGGCGGGACTTCTCGAGACGGCGGACGAGATCTTCCTCACCAATACGTCCTGGGAGATCCTGCCGGTGGTCCGGGTGGGCGAGAGTGCCGTCGGCGGGGGCGTGCCCGGTCCGCTGACGCGCTGTCTTCTGGCGCGCTATCGCGACCTCATGCGCTTCGAGTGTGTGGCAGATCAGGGCTGGGAGGCGCGGTCTTGACCGTGCCCCTGTTGCCCGTGACGCCGCCGCCGCGCGCGGTCCTGCAGGATCTGCCGGCCTGGGTCGAGCCGATCGATGCGCTCCTGCGCGTCCGCGGCCGGCGGCACCCGGCTCTCCTGCTGAGCGGTCTCGAAGGGCACCCCTCATCCCGCTTCTCGATCCTCGCGTGGGACCCCCTGCTCGTGGTGTCCATCCGGGGCAGCGAAGCGACCCTCGTTCCGGCCCCGATCCTCGGGAACAGGGTCGAGACTCGCCACGTCCGCGACCCGTTCGATTTCCTCAGGTCGCTGGCGCCGGCGGAGGCCCTGCAGCGCGCCTCACCGGGAGTGCCTTTCGCGGGAGGTGCGATCGGCTACCTCGGCTATGGGCTGCGGCGCGCGGTCGAGCGGCTCCCGGCCGCGCCGCCCGATCCTCTCGGCCAGCCGGATGCCTGGTTCGGGCTGTACGATCGTGCGGCGGTCTTCGATCACCGCGAGCGCCGGGCCGTCCTGGTGGCCACCGGCCTGGGAGCCGGGGACGAGCGACAGAGGGAAATGCGAGCGGTCGCCGGTCTGGGCGACCTGCGCGAGGCGCTGGGGCGGCCGCCGGAGCCCCTGCCTCACGCCCCACCCACCGCGCGCATCCGGCGCGTGGCCACCCTGCGCACCGAGAGGAGAGCCTATCTGCGATCGATCGCGCGTGCTCTCGACTACATCGCCGCCGGAGACCTTTACCAGGTCAATCTCTCCCACCGTATTGAATGCCCCTTCGATGGGGATCCGGTGGGATTGTTCATCGATCTGGCCCGGCGCAACCCGGCGCCGTTCGCGGCCTATCTCGATGCCGGCGATTTCCAGGTGGTCTCGGCCTCGCCGGAGCGCCTCCTGTCTCTCCGCGGAGACCACATCTCGAGCGGTCCCATCAAGGGAACCCGCCCGCGGGGCGAAACCCCGATCGACGACGAGCGGCTGGCCCGGGAGCTCGTTTCGAGCAGCAAGGACCGGGCGGAAAACGTGATGATCGCCGACCTGGTGCGCAACGACCTGGGTCGGGTCTGCGAGGCCGGGAGCGTCGGTGTCGACCGATTGTGCGCGCTGGAGTCGTTCGCGACGGTGCACCACCTGGTCTCGACGGTCTCCGGGCGCCTGCGCCCCGACGCCGACCGCATCGACCTCCTGCGTGCGTTGTTCCCGGGAGGCTCGATGACCGGAGCGCCCAAAGTGAGGGCGATGGAGGTCATCGACGAGCTGGAGGGCGAGGAACGCGGCGTCTACTCGGGCGGCATCGGCTATCTGTCTCTCGACGGATGCATGGACTTCAATATCGTGATTCGCACCCTCGTGTGCGCCGCGGGACGCGCGCACCTGCGGGTCGGTGGAGCGATTGTGGCCGACTCCGACCCCGAGGCCGAGCACCGGGAGACCCTCGACAAGGCGCGGGCGCCGCTCGAGGTCCTGGGGGCGACTCTCGACAATCCCTAGTCAGAATGGAACGACCGGCTCCGATTCGCAGCGCGTAGGTTACGCTGCGGGTCGCGAGACCAACGTAGCGCAGAGCTACATGCGAAAGGAGCCGGTCTATGAAGAATGATAACCGATACGTCGGGTTGGATGTGCATGCGGAGACGATCGCCGTGGCCGTCGTGGAGACGGACGGTGAGGTGCGTTTCCTGGGGACGATCCCGAACCGCGCCGAGACGGTGCGGCGATTGGTGAAGCGGCTGGGACCGGCGAACCGGCTGCGATTCTGTTACGAGGCAGGGCCGACGGGGTACGTTCTGTACTGGCAGCTGACGGGTCTGGGGGCGCACTGCGACGTGGTGGCGCCAACCCTGGTGCCGGTGAAGCCGGGGGATCGGGTGAAGACGGACCGCCGGGACGCCGAGAAGCTGGCGGCGCTGTATCGGGGCGGTCATCTCACGCCGGTGTGGGTGCCGGACCAGGCGCACGAGGCGCTGCGCGACCTGGTGCGGGCGCGGGAGGCGGCGAAGAGCGACCAGTTGCGGGCGCGCCACCGGCTGCAGAAGTTCCTGTTGCGGCACGGGCGTCGCCCGCTGCAGGGGATCAAGGCGTGGACGCAGAAGCATCTCGACTGGGTCCGGCGAGAAGTTCACTTTGAGGCGCTGGCGCAGGAGGCGGTGCTGGTCGACCATCTGGCCGAGGTCGAGCACGCCCGCGAACGCATCCGGCGGCTGGAGGGGGCGATCGACACGGCCGTCGAGGCGGCCCCGGGGCGGATGCGCGCCGTGATCGAGGCCCTGCAAGCGCTGCGGGGGATCGCCACGGTGTCGGCGGCGACCATCGTCAGCGAGGTGGGGTCGCTGTCGCGGTTCCGGAAGCCCCGGCAGCTGATGGGGTACAGCGGCGGAGTGCCCCGGGAGGACTCGAGCGGCGAGCGGGTCCGACGGGGCGGCATCACCAAGACCGGCAACGCGCACCTGCGGCGCATCGTCGGGGAGGCGGCCTGG
>DAISWT010000017.1:0-9940 GCA_036826235.1 Acidobacteriota bacterium
CGAAGTTGAGTATGCCTGAGTTGATCGCGTTGCGAAGCGCCGGGTCGCTGCCGCCCAGGACTAGAAGGGGGGGCTCCTTGCGGAGCCCCCTGTTTGTTTCCTGCGCCCGCCTCAGCGGCGGCGGGCGGACGCGCCTACGGACAGGCCGCCGCGAGTGGCTCCAGCGTCCCGTCGCCACGCCGTCCGAGCGCCGCCTGGCCTCCCGCCACCACCGGGTTGTGCCCCACCAGGTAGTAGATCATGGCGTTCGGCGCAGGCGCCAGCGTCGTCGTCTGGGTGACGTTCGTCCCCGGCGCGCCGTTCGGCACGTTGCAGGACGACGGCGACACCGACAACGGCTGGAGGCTGGTGAGATTGACATCCGGCGCTCCCGGCGTGGTCGATAGTCCGTCGTCCGACTGGGCACCGCGGAACACGTCGTATCCGGAGAGCGACGGCGGCTGGATCCTGGACGGCCACGTGAGCGTCGTCGTCCCGGACACCCGGTCGTGCGTCACCGACAGGTTGATGTCGGTGCCGTCGCCGGTGAACACCTGCTTCGAGCTGCTGTTCGAGGCGGTCGCCGTGGCGCTGCTGGTGCAGGTCGTATCGATGCTGCAGCGCGCCTGCACGCGATAGGAAACGTCCGCCTTCGGGTTGTCCGTGAACGACGGCACCGAGGACCAGTCCTGCACCAGAACGTTGTCCTTGAAGAAGCGGAATTGCGAGCCGCCGCCGACGCAGCCGCCCGGGTTCGTCGTGCTGGAGGCCGAGACCACCAGCTTCTCGCCCGCCACGACGATGTTGTCGGGCACGTCCTCGGTCACCGAAAGGCTGACGTTGAAGCCGCTGTCACCCTGGGTGGCGTCGCAGGCTTTGGACGGGCAGGCTCCGTTGGCCGGCGTCTTGGTGTCGGCCGGGAGGGGCGACTGTGTCTGCAGGGCGCCGCTGATGCTGATCTGGTCGATCCACCAGCCGTCGTCATGCGGGATGTTCTGCCACGAGGCGATCGTCTGGTACGCCTCATCGCAGCAGTCGAATTCCCAGGACTGGGCAATCCAGCGGATGCGGACCCTGCCGCCGACGAACTCGGACAGGTCGAACTTGCTCTGGGCCCAGAGGTTGCCGGCGGCCGGCGCCAGCGAGCCGGTCACGGCGTCGGTGCATCCGAACGAGGTGGTCGTGTTGCGCGGGTTGCCGCAGTGTGACCAGACGCCCAGCGGGAAGCACAGGGTTTCATGCACGCCGCGCGGGGCGTAAGGCGCCGTGCCGGTGTCGGTCGGGGTCAGGAGGCAGAACGTCGGCGAGGGCCCGAACTCCGACCAGAGGTAGGCGATGTGGTCATAGGAGTTCTGTTTAGGAACCAGCTTGTCCCACACGCTCCAGTCGTCGATGGCCGGATCGGCGTTCCGGTCGAACTGGATCTGTACGTCCCCGAAGTCGTCCGCGTGACCCGGCTTGTTGTTGACGTATTCGTTGTCCATCATCGAGGCGATGTGGAAGAAGGACAGCTCCAGGTCGCCCACGGCGGGCAACGGCGTCAGGTTGATCGGGTTGGTCATGAACGCCGCCAGCTGCCGGAACCGGGTGGTGTCGGAAGCGGCGTTGGCCAGATCGAAATGCGAGCCCCAGTGCAACGAGTTGGTGCCGTCCCTCGCCTGACCGTCGTTGACCGGCGTCTGGTGGAACGAGTTGTTCGGGCAGCCGGGCGGATTGGGCGGCGTCTGGGGGGTCTGGGGAGCCCCTGGCGCGCAGTGGATGTGCCAGTCCATGTCGTTGTCCGGGTCGATGATGCACCCCTGGTCCTGCGGCGGGACCTGGAAGCCGGCGCAGCCGACACCGGCGAGGACGTTGATGCCGCCCGGAGCCGTGCCGACCGTCACGCCGATCGTGTCGTTGTGGACGCCCGGCGTGTTGGGGACGCAGCCCGTCCACCCCGCCGGGTCGGTCCCGCCTGGGGGCTCGGGCACCGTCTGGCAGCGGCTGTCGAGCTCCATCAAGCCGTCATGATCGCGGTCCGTGTCGAAATCCTCAAAGACGACTCCGTCATCGCTCGTGCCGTTGATGCCGTCCCTGCCGGCTATCGGCCCCGGCAGGCCTCCCGTCGGGGCGTCGACGTCCAGGACCAGGGTGATGCCGGTCTTGACGCTGGTGCCGGTCGCCTCGTTGCTCGTCAAGGTGATGAAGAAGCGGCCCTTCGCCGGTGTCGTCGGGTTGATGGTATTGGTCGTCGGCGGCACGATGAACTCGAACTCGCCCGCGCCCGGCGGGTTGTTGATGCTCGCGCTCGAGGTGTCCACGACGCCGCGGGCCGGGATCGCCCCCACGACGATCGTCGACTTGGTGATGCAGCCGATATTCGGGTCGCCTGTACCCAGGACCAGGTTCACGCCGCTCACCGCGATGTCGGAGTTGTTCTTGACCACGACCGACATGCGGGCCACCTCGCCGGCGTCCGCGAACGCGTCGTGGTCGCCATTGAGGTCGTGCACTTTCGTGCCCAGAACGACGAGCTGCGGCAGCGGCACTTTCTTGCAGGAGATGGCCGTGTTGAAGGTGACCGCGTCGTCCGGGATGCCGTTGTTGTCGTCATCCAGGGTCTGGGGCGGGTCGCAGGCATCGCCGCGGCCGTCCTGGTCCGTATCGAGCTGCTTGAAGGTGCCGGGAATAATCGGCGGGTTCGGCACGTTCGGGCAGGTGTCGACGCTGTCCGGCACGCCGTCGCCGTCGGCGTCGTCCTGCACGGCTCCGCACGAGCCGTCGTTCACCAGCCCGAGTTTCTGGCAGGTCTGGGTCACTGGAGCGCTGAGATCGCACGTCCCCTGGCTGCCGGTGCAGAGGGTGTTGTCCGAGCAGGCGAACGTCGGGGCGCCGCTGCAATGGCCGACCGCCGGGCAGTCGCCGTTTGTGGCGCATTGCTGTTCGTTGATCAGGTTGCACGAGCCGGTCGCGAGAGTCGCCGGGCGCGGGTTCAGACAGTCGCCGTCGCAGACGTCCCCGACGCCGTCGTGGTCGGTGTCGGTCTGGGCCGTGTTCGCCGTCCGCACGCAGTTGTCCAGACGGTCCTGGATCGTGTCGCCGTCGCGATCGCCCGAGCCGGAGCAGGCCTTCCCGCGGGTTCCCGCCGCGCCGGATGGAATCTGGACCGGGTTGTAGACGTCCGGGCAGTTGTCGATCGAGTTCACGATGCCGTCGAAGTCGATGTCATCGAAGTCGCAGACATCCCCGACACCATCGGCGTCCGAGTCGAGCTGGTTCGCGTTCGGCACGCCGGGGCAGTTGTCGCAGAGATCACCCACGTGGTCCCCGTCCGTGTCGGTTTGCGCAGGGTTGTAGTCGAACGGGCAGTTGTCCGAGCCGCTGGCGATGTTGTCGCCGTCCAGGTTGGCGAACGAGGTCTCGCCCGGCGTCCCGTCGCCATCGCCGTCGCACTCGGGATCGATGTAGTAGAACGTCATGTTCTGGTCGCTGACGCTGGTGAACAGCAGGTTGGCGTTGTCGAACAGCGTTCCGATCGTGACGTTGCCCTTGAACAGGCCCGGGCTGTTCGGGACCGCCGGGATCGAGAACGACTTTCTCGGGTGCTTGGCCGACACCACGCCCGTCGACACGGGGATGTTGTCGCTGTCGGTGACGCCGAACACCGTGACGCTCGGCTGGGCGGCGCGGCGCGGGTCGTCTACCGTGATCTCGACGGTGTCGTTGCAATCGTACAGACCGAGGCGGTCGACAGTGAGTGTGGCGCACTGCTGGCCGGCGGGCTGCCCGGCGCCGCCGAAGCGGCTGCAGGCCGCGGTGTGGGCCGGGCTGAAGGCGCTCTCGTCGACCGGGTGCACTTCGTCCCACTCCAGCACCGGGTCGTCGAAGCCGATGCCGTAGTCGGTCGCGCTGCTCAGGTTTTCCTGGGCGATGAAACCGAGACCGAGCTGCCAGCGGTTCCCCGCAATGCCCGGGGCGAACGCGCCCGCCGGCCCCTGGGCTCCGGGTCCGGAGCTCAAAAAGATGACCCCGTCGTCATAGTCCAGGAGGCTCAGGTCCCAGTTGCGCTCCGGACCGGCGTCGCTGTTCGTCTCGCACCCCGGGAATGGCTGCCCCGGGTTCGGGTTGACCACACCGGGGGCGCAGATCTGCGGCGCGAGAGGGCGCGGGAACGGCGTGAAGTCGGGCTTGCCGACCGGGATCGGACTGCTGCTGTGCGTGTTGGTGTTCGTGGTGAAGGCGGTGAACCCGGTCTCGTCGCCGTTGATGACGCGGTTCTGGGCGAACGAGAGGTCCGTATCGGTCAGCGGCCCGAACGTCCGCTGCGGCATGTCGCTCTTCGGATCGACGCCGTTCTCGTACAGGTTGAAGACCGCCGTCTCGTAGATGCTGGGGAAGCGGATGCCGTAGATGTACTGGCACAGCAGGCAGTTCGCCTCGTCGCTGTCGATGTCGTTGTCGAGGTTGATGTTGCCGCCGGCGTAGTCCCTCGTCTGCATGTTCAGGTTGAACCCCAGGCGCTGGAACTCGACGGTGTACGGGAAGTTACGGCTGTCGGGCACCTGGTGGACCTTCGCCACGATCGGCGACTCCAGGATGTCGAGGTAGATCTCGGTGAACTGCGGCGTGTTGGTATCGTTGGGGAACGGGTAGTTGTCGCAGGCGTTGGAGTTGATCCCCGGCGTCGTCGGGTCAGCGTCACCGGTGTGCCAGATGCCGGCGCCGCCGTTCTGGAACCAGGGGCTCGCGTCGCTGTCGGCTCGCGCCGTCTGGAATCCGCAGATGCCGCTGTGGAACGTGCAGGTGCCGCCGGTCCCGCAGTCGGCGTTCGCGAAGCATTCCTTGCCCGGCGTGGGCCCGAGAGTGCACACCCCGCCGCCCTTGTATTCCCACACCGGGTTGGGGCTGACGCCGGCCGGCTTGCTATAGACCGAGCGCAGCGGGAACCAGCCGCCGTCGTTGCCGTCGAAATTCCAGGGGACCTCGTTGCCGCACTTTCCTCCCGTGCCGCAGTCGGCGTCGACGTTGCAGCCCGCACCCGGCGTGGGCCCGCCGACACAGCCTGTCAGGATGCCCTTGTCCAGACGGGCGTTCGGGATGATGTCGTTCTCCCCGTGATCCAGTGAACCGTCGCCGTCGAGATCCTCGCCCAGGGTGTTGGCGATCTTCCCGTTCGCCGTCCCGACCACGAACATGCTCGAGAAGGTGATGTCCTCGTCCGGGAAGAAGATCCCCTTGAACGGATCGATCTTGTCGGGCGTGTCGATCTGGAGATTGCGGTTGAAGTCACGCACCTCGCGGCCGCCGTTGGGGAAGTCGGTCGAGTAGTGCAACGTCTCGGGGTCGGCGTTGATCACGTGGTTGAAAGTGTATGTCGTACGGGACAGCCGGACGCCGCGCGCCATGGCGTCGAACTGCAGCACCAGATTGACCGATCGGTTGGCAATCGTCAGGGCGTTGGCCGCCGTCGGGTCGACGAACAGCGAGAAGGTGAGACCGGTCCTCTGGCCTCCCGGGATCCGCCCGATGTTCTTCGGCGAGTCGAGCACCCGGATGGCGCCGGCTCCCGGGCCGGTCGGCGTCAGCGTCGCCGTCACGTCGTTCAGGTCGTCGGCGCGCTCGAAGTTCTGGATGGCGATCGAGTAGGTGATCCGCTCGTTGGCGTCCAGGAACTGATCTCCGTCGCAGCCGCCCCCGATGAACGACGGCAGGTCGGCATGACCGTTGACGTTGATGGCACCCTGAATGATGTTGGGCGTGCACTGGAAGCGGGCGCGCGTCTCGGCGTTGCGCGGCGAGTCGGCGTAGGTCAGGAACAACAACTGGCCGTTGTCGCCTTCGATCACGCCGTTGTACTTCACGGCCGGTGAGCCCAGCCGGGCCGGCAGCGCCGCCGACTTGAAGTCATGGCTGCCGGCGTACGATTCGCTGAACGCGATCCCCTTCTCCTCGTCCAGGACCGTCCCCGCCGCGTTGCGCACCTGGAAGACGGTGTTGCCGCTCACGGCCGTAGCCCCGGCCGCACCGGTGAGAGCGGGGGCCAGGATCGTGCCGACGACCGAATCGGAGCACGAGTACTGGTACTTGTCCAGCCGGGCCGTGCTTCCGGGCAGGGCGTGCGTCCCGGTGCCCCAGGTCTGCGTCTGGCCCGGGGCCAGGACCGGCCCGGCGACGACCAGCGCGAACGGCTGGCCGCCCGCGTCCAGGAGTCCATTGCCGGCGCAGGTGCCGGTGCCTGCCCCCGTGCAGCAAGGCAGCGGGTTCCCGGCGCCCTGGCACTGGTAGTTCGTCCCGTTCGCGGGGTCGGTGTCCTCACCGGGATCGAGCCGGCCGTTGCCGTTGACGTCTTCGTTGGCGCCGATGATCCCGGTGATCTGCCCCGCCATGGCGCCGCCCGCGCCGCGCTTCACGCGCACGTGCCAGGTGCCAGTCACCAGCTGGTTGCCGCCGTTCGGGGCGGTCTTGTCGGTGAGCGACGACAGGTGCACCGCCTCGATGTTGTTGCGCGAATCATGGCTCGCCGTCTGGGACGTCGGCCGTCCCAGCGACCACTGACCGGTGCAGCAGTTCGTGCCCAGGATGTAGATGTTGCCGTCGTAGACCACGTCGTCGGTGTTGCCGTAGACGTTGTCGGGTCCGGGCGACTGCACCTCCAGATCGAGATCGTTCACCAGGGTGCCGCTCCCGCCGTTCGGACCGGTTCCGAGCACCACGCTGGGTGGATCCGGCCAGCTCAGGGCGATGCGCAGCTGTCCGTCCTTGATGAACCGGGTGCCGTTGAGCAGGCAGGTGTCACCCGTACCGCAGCCTCCCTCGCTGGTGCAGGGAGTGCTCGTGGCAATGGTGCAGTGACCGGTGGTGATCGCGTTCACGCCGTCCACCGTGAACACTTTGTCGGGCGGGTTGGCGCCGTTGGTGATCGGCGGCTCGCCGGTGCCGAGCATGTCGTACACGATGAGCCCGGCGGCCGGGTACTCGATCGTGTCCGGGGTCCCGATACCCCGGGTCGGCGGGTAGTTCGACAGCGGCAGGACCTGGTCCAGCACCGCTCGGCCGTAACCCTGCGACATGTTGCCGATGACGCCGACCGGGAACCCGGCCACGGTGCCGATGTTAGCGCCGCGCGTCTTGCCGATCAGCTTGTCGGTGGGGGAGGCCTTCTGGGCTTCGGTGTACTGATCGAGGAAGTTGGCGCTGGCCACCAGGGCGGCGCGCACCAGACTTCCCGAAAGCTTCGGCATCCGGTCGGCCGTCTGCCGCGTCGCCGTCGGGTAGAAGCCCTGCGCGAAATAGTCGCGGATCACCGCGCCGGCCGCCGTGGTGACGGCGGCGGAGAACGATGTCCCGGCGTTCTGGTCGTCGATCTCGTTGTCCAGCGGTTGGCCGCTATTGTCCGAGTTGTCGTTGTCGTGGCTGCGGTTCGTGGCGGCCGCGTTGAACAGCGGGGTGGAGAAAATGCCCGATCCGTCCACGCCCGGCGCCATCACCAGCGGAGCGGTGCGCAGCGAGGCCTGCGTCGCCGGACCGTGCGAGGTGATGTTGTAGTCGTTCTCTTCCTCGTTGAAGGTGCCGAACAGCGTCCACTCGTCGACCACGGAGGCGCCGACGGTCACGCTGTTCTTCGCCGTCGCCGGCGGCGGGATCTGCGGACCGTGCGGGAAGTTCGGGTCGTCATCGGCCGGCGTTCCGTCGAACAGGTCGGGCCAGATGATCGACGACTGCAGGTCGGTGGGGTCGGTGCCCTGGCTGCCGGTCGGGCTGAAGACCATGTAATCGCGGTTGTTCACCAGGAACGTGTCGATCTGCTGCGCCCCCAGGGTGTACATCCCGTTCTCGGGATTGTTGAGGAGGGTGTCGAAGTTCGGCACCCCGAACGGCATGACGTGCAGGTGCACCTCGTCGGCGCCGCCCGCGATCAGGTTGCAGGAGCCACCGACGGGCGCAACCTTCGGGCAGATCGCCGCGTTCAGGCGGTCCATCAGGTTGAGCGGGTTGACGTTCCCCCCCACCTCAATCAGCTCGGCCGAGACGCAGCGGGTCGGAAGGGCGGCGTCCTGCATGATGATGCGCGCCCCCCGGGCCAGCGCGTCCAGGCTGAGGCCTCCGACCGGCCGGCCGTCGGCCGGGTCGATCGACTTGGAGTAGGTCAGACCGAAATCCCCGGGCGCTCCGGCGATCAGGCCGGCCACCACGTTGCCGTGCGTGTTGCTCCCCGACAGGAGCGAGTCGCAGGACGTTCCGTTGTCCTCGACGTTCTGGATCGACTCTACTTTCCGATGCGTCTGGCCGATCGGGTGCGCGAGGTTGGTCACCTCCGTCAGTGACTGGGAGAAGTGCACGGCGTCGATGGAGATGCCGTTGTCCGTCACCGCCACGATCTGCGGCGGCACCTGCGCCGAGCCGTTGTTCACCCGCGACCCGTCATAGGCCACCACCCCGGCGGCGTTCAGACCGCCGCCGTCGATCCCCAGCTCGTGGAACGGCCGGGCCAGGTTGAAGCTCTCCTCGGTGTTGCCGATCATCATCGAGGTCGCCAGCTCGTCGTTCTGCAGCATCATCTCGGGGATCTCGCTGAAGCTCTGGACCGCCGGATCCGCGGCCAGCTGCGCCAAGTGCACCCTCTGCGCCTTCACCCGCAGCACCTGCCCGTCCATGCTGTAGTCGGTGACGTTCGCCTCGCCCACGATGGCCGCCAGGCGTCCCTTCACCGCCGGCGTGTCCTCTCCGTGCCACAGAGCGACCTGCAGGTCGAGCACGTGGCTCTGCGCCCGGCTCTTCTGGATCAGGGGCATCTGGCCGATCAGCGGGTCCGCCTTGTAGGCGGCGTAGTAGGCGCCCATCGCCTCGACGTACGCCAGGGCCGCCAGCCGGTTCACGTTCTGCCCGTGCGCCCTCACCAGAAGACCTCGGTCCGGGGCCACCCCCAGGATGTCCCCCAGCTTGCCGACCTCCTTGGCAATCGCGTCGTAACCCACGCTCTTCAGGGAGGCCTCGCTCAGCTGCACGATGTTGACGCCGTCGCTGGAGTTGCCCTTGGCGTGCGATCTGAAGTTGGGACCGGTGACGCGGAACTCCGCCGGCACCCGCGCCAGGGCGTCGTTCTTCTTGAGATTGACGTAGCCGATGTTCGTGGCGATGAGCTCATGCGTGTCCCGCGGCGTGGGCGCCTTGAAGTCCTTCCCGAACGGCGTCAGCCCGTCCGGACGGGGCTGGGCCACCAGCATCGGGTGAGTGCGGGACCACCGGGCGTTCATGAACTGGTCCGCAATGGCACCGGGATCCTGCGTCTGCGTTCCGAAGCTCCGGCCGGCCCAGTTGACGGCGGCCGGCGCGACCAGCAGCAGGGAGAGGAGCACAACCGCGACGAGAGCGCCACGGATCGCGTTGAGATAGGCACAGCGGCTCATCAGAACCTCCCGAAACGGGAAGAGACGCCCGGCAGGTTGTCAAGGCGTCTGGTCAGCATTAAAGACGTTTGATTCCTCGAACGAACGATAAGACTCGACAAGCCATCCCTTACCCTGTGGATCCCCTGTGACAATTGCGGCTGGCTCACTCGGGACTGGCCACAGTTGTGAGTTGGCTTATCTGTACGGTGTGACTAAGTGCTTGTCAACCTGATTTTTAGACCGCAGTCGGGTGTTTCACCATGTAGCTTGTGCTTATAGCAATGAGAGAAATCCCTGAGGAGAGATACCTTACGGCCGCCCGCTATGATCTATTGTCGTAACACCAATACGCTTTGGCGGTCGGAAATGCCGGAATCACGGATCCGGCAGGTTAGTCGGGATCAGCGGCCGTTGGTCCTGAGATAGATCGCCGTCAGGGCCTCCTCGCGCAGTTTCTCGGCGTCCATCTCGAGGCGTCTGACGCGGTCGCGGATCTTCGCTCCACGCGCCTCGTCTTTGACGCCCTTGAGATTGACCCGGACGCTGAGGACCGCTCCGCGCAGGCCGGCGTAGGCCAGGAGCGCGGCGGTCCC
>DAISWT010000017.1:9952-15741 GCA_036826235.1 Acidobacteriota bacterium
GACCGCGTTGACGTTTCCCCTGGACGCCAGATCGGACGCCATGCCCATCAAGGCGGTGCAGGCGTCGGCGATCGCCATCGGCGCTTCGATGGCAAACAGATTGGCGCGATCGAGGGCGGCCGAGCGCGCTTCCCTCTCGGCCTCGGTCGTCTTGGGAAGGCGCCGCGCGGTCACCACCGCGTCGTAGGCCTGCGCGTCCCTGTCCACCAGGGCCAGCAGGTCCTTCCGGAGACCCTCGGCCCGGTGCCTGATCCCCTGCACTGCCTGTTCGTGAGCCCGGTACTGCTCCCGGCCCAGGGTCAGGTCGCACATCATCTGGATCAGCGAGGCGGCCATCGCGCCCGCCTGCGCCGAGGCGCTCCCGCCTCCCGGCGTGGGGGTCGCCGCGGCCAGGGCCTCGGCGAACTGCTCGACGGTCATCCTGGATAGCATGGGTCGTTCTCCGTGCAGCCGGCACGCCAGTCTCTCCACCAGGCGCCTGAACGCGCGACCGACTGATGGCATGGAAATCTACGGTCCTGTCCCCGGGGTGTCAAGGCCGGAAACCGCCGGAAGTCGTGCCCCTCAAGCGCTTCCCGTCGAGGGGCCCTGTGGCGCGCCGGCGATCGAGCCCTCCTCCACCACCACCCGCCCCTGTTTCACCACCGTGCGGCAGTGGTTGACGCCGAAATGGTAGACCAGATGGAGGTGGTTCGGAACCTCGAGGATCTGCACGTCGGCCGACTTCCCGACCTCCAGGCTGCCGACGCGGGCGGCGAGACCGAGCGAGTGGGCGGCGTTCAGCGTCGCCGCGCCGATCGCTTCGGCCGGCGACAGTCCCCCCTCGAAGCAGGCCAGCGCCAGGATGGCGGGCATCGCCTCCGTCGGACAGGTGCCCGGGTTGAAATCGGTCGCCAGGGCGACCGGGACCTGCGCGTCGACGAGCCGCCGCGCGAGGCCGGGGGCGCCGCGGCGCGTGAAGAACGACGCGCCGGGCAGCAGGACGGCGGTCGTGCCCGAACGGGCCAGGGCCCGTATCCCCTCCTCGCCCGAGCGCTCCAGATGATCGGCCGACGCGGCCCGGAGGCGGGCCGCGAGAACCGCCCCGCCGCAGTCGCTCAATTGATCGGCGTGCACCCGCAGTCCGAGCCCCTGCTCCTCCGCCGCCTTCAGGACACGCTCCGCCTCGTCCGGAGCGAAGGCGATCCCGTCCACGAACACGTCGCAGAAGCGCGCCAGGCGCTGGCCCGCCACCTCGGGGATCATCCTCTCGATGATCTCGCGCAGGTAACCTTCTCGGTCGTTCCGTCTCTCCTGCGGCACGACGTGCGCCCCCAGGAACGTGGGGACCAGGTCGATCGGGTGGATCGAGTCGAGCGCCTGCACGACGCGCAGCTGCTTCAGCTCGTCGTCGAGAGTCAGGCCGTATCCGCTCTTGGCCTCGGCGGTCGTCGTGCCGTGCAGCAGCATCCGGTTCAGGCGGGTCTTGCCCAGCTCCACCAGCGCATCGTAGCTGGCGGCGCGGGTCGCCTCGACCGTGGACTGGATGCCGCCGCCGCCCGCGGCGATCTCCTCGTAGGTCGCGCCGCGCAGGGCCCGCTCGAGCTCGTGCTCCCGCGAGCCGGCGAACGGCAGGTGGGTGTGGGGATCGACGAACCCCGGCAGGACGGTACGGCCGGTGGCGTCGATCTCCACGCCGCTGCGCCCGAGGTGGACCTGGCGCCGGTAGTCGCGTTCGTCGCCGACGAAGACGATCCGGCCGTCGCGCGCCGCCAGGCAGCCGTGCTCGATGACGCCCAGATCGGCCAGCGCCGCGCCGCGGCGGGGCGCCTCGCCACGCACGGTGACGAGCTCGGAGGCGTCGACGATCGCCAGGTCGGCGTCGATCATGGGCGGGGAGCGCGGCGGGCGGCGCCGCGCCTCAGGCCGACTCCCCTGCCGTCGGCTTCTTCATGAAACGCAGCCGGTCTTCGACGTCCTCTTCCTTCCGGTGCATGTCCAGCAGTCTCAGGTGCTGCTCGACGGCGGAACGGACGCGCGCCTCGAACGCGTCGCGCTCGACACGCAGATTCTGGATCATCCCCTCGATCTGTCCCGCCTTGCGCGCCGCCTGGTCCAGGAGCTGGCCCCCCTTGAACTCCGCCTCCTTGATCACCAGCTGGCCCTCCCGGCGCGCCTCCTCCTTGATGTCCTGGGCCAGCTTCTGGGCGGTGAGGAGGGTCTCCTTCAGGATCCTCTCGCGCTCCTTGTAATCGGAGAGACCCGCCTTGATCTGGGCCAGCTCCTCCTTGAGCGCGTTGTTCTCGATCACCAGGCGCTCGAACTCGCCCGAGACCAGATTGAGGAACGAGCGGACCTCCTCCGGATCGAAGCCCCGCATTCTCTTCGCGAAGCGGTGGCTGTTGATGTCGATCGGCGTAATCTTCATTCGCGTCTCCTTTCCCCAAACAGGGCGCGGCCCACGCGGACCAGCGTCGCCCCCTCCTCGACCGCCACTTCGAAGTCCTCCGTCATCCCCATCGACAGCTGCCGGAGCCCCAGCGACGGGTGCCGCTTGCGCGCCTGCTCGAGCAGCTGCCGCAGACGACGGAAATGCGGCCGGCTCCTCTCCGGGTCGGGATCGTAAGGAGGCAGGATCATCAGCCCGCTCACCCTCACGCTCCGGCACGACGCCGCGGCCTCCAACAGGGCATCGAGACCGTCGGTCGTGATCCCGGACTTGCCCGGCTCGCCCACCAGATCCACCTGGACGAGCCCCTCGATCACGCGTCCCGCCTTCTCCGCCGCCTGGTCGAGCCGCGCCAGGATCTCCTGCGAGTCGATCGAGTGGATCGCCCCGAACAGTCGCGCCGCGTGGCCAGCCTTGTTCGACTGAAGATGCCCGACCAGGTGCCAGCGGATCGTGCCCGGGAGGAGCGCGGCCTTGTCGCGCGCCTCCTGGACCCGGTTCTCCCCCAGATCGGTCAGGCCGGCCTGCACCGCCTCCAGGATCCGGTCGGGCGGCGCGGTCTTGCTGACGCCGACCAGGACGATGCTGTCCGGATCGCGACCGGCTCGGCGGGCCGCCGCCGCGATCCGCTCCCGCCCCCGCTGAACCTGACTCGCGATCGCGCCCGCCGGCATAGGCAACAAATATAGTGAGGAGCGCGCTCCTGTCAAACCACGGCGCCGGGCATCCAGCCCCGCGCCGTCCGGAGCGCGGCCGATCCGAGGACCCGGACGCGCTCCTTAAAGAAGCCGGGGCTGGAAGGTGAGCGGCGGCAGATTGCGCAGGACCTCCGGGAGGGGGCCCGAGCTTTCCCGCAGGTCCATGGCGCGGTTGGCCAGAGCGTCGGCCGCGACGTTCTGCTCTCGGGGCACGTGCTCGAGGACCACCGACGGCAGGGCGGCCATGAGCCGGCGCGCCGCGCCGTGCAGGATCTGCAGCCCGGGGTGCCTGACCCGGTACTCGCCGCGCATCTGGCGGACCAGGAGTTCCGAGTCCGAGAGAACCCGCAGCGAGCCGGCACCGGCTTTCCGGGCGTACTCGAGGAGCGCCAGAAGCGCCGCGTACTCGGCGGTGTTGTTGGTGGCGGTGCCGAGGTAACCGTAGAGCTCCGCGACCTTGCGGCCGTCCCCGTCCTCGACGCTGACGCCGTATCCCGCGGGTCCGGGGTTGCCGCGCGCCCCCCCGTCGATGTGGGCGACCAGGGCGGCGCCGCGGCGTTCCGCGCCCTTCGGCGTCTTCTTTCGGGACGGGCGGGCGCCGGCGTGCTTGGCCGCGGGCGGCTTTCCGGCCGGACGGCGGCTCACTGGGCCGGCGACTCGGCGCCCGCCCCCGCGGCCCGGGACGGCTCGTCCGGTACATACAGGAAACGCTTGCAGGAGTCGCAGGCGATGAGACCCGTCGCCCGGCGCACCTGCTGGATCAGCTTCGGCATCACGCGCACGTGGCAGCCGCCACAGCGCTCGTCCCGGACCGCCACGAGCGCGAGACCCTTGCGCTGGCGCGCCACCTTGATGAACGGATCGAGGTACGCCGGGGCGATGCCCGCCATGATCTCCGTGCGCTCGCTCTCGAGCGCCCCGACCTGCCGCCTGAGATCCTGCGCCTCGGCGTCCAGCCGAGTCTTTCCCTGCGAGGTCTCGCGCCGCTTGCGCTCGAGCATCTCCTCCATCGAGCGCAGGGCCGCGCTGCGCTTCTCGCTCTCCTCCATCTCCAGGAGGATCTTCTCGTCCAGGGCCGCGCGCTCGGCCTTGCAGGATTCGATCTCGTGCAGCATCGCCTGGTACTCCTTGTTCGTCTTCACCTCCAGGAGCTGCGACTGGTACTTGGAGATCTTCGATTCGATTCCCATCAGATCCATCTCCAGCCGGCGGCGATCCTTGCTGAGCTCGCTGACGCGCGCGCGATCGGCCTCGGCGTCCTTCTGCGCGGCCAGCAGGTCCTTTTCCAGGCGGGCCACCTCGGCGGGGTTCGAGGCGATCTTCTCCTGAAGCGCGTCGATCACCACCATGATCTCCTGCACGCGCACGAGCCGGCGCATGTCGTCGTTCATGGCGCGCGCCTCTTTCCGGGCACAAAAAAAGAGGTGCTTCCTCGCGGAAGCACCCCGGGGTCCCGGCGGCGGGCCAGGAGCCGGTCCCCGCCGGGCGATCCGTCGGGCCGCTCTTTCGAGGCGGCGGGAAAGTCGGCGTTGGCTGGAAACGGCTTCACGGGAATCCCCAGGGAATGCAGCCTGTCCGAAGGGGCGCGATTATATCATGCGCGTGCTACCATCCCGCGCGCCGCGAAGGACCCCGACGAGGAGAGCCGCGTGAACCACACGAACGCCGGTCCGGGCGTGACGCCCCGGCGTCGCTGGTCCCAGCACACCAAGATATTCCTGGGCTTGTTCATCGGTGGATTCCTCGGCGTCACCGCCAATCTGGCGTTCGGCGACGACGATCGCCTGCGCGCTGTCGTCAGCAACATCACCATCCCCACGGGCCAGATCTTCCTGCGCCTCATCTTCATGGTGGTCATCCCGCTCGTGGTGTCGGCGATCATCCTGGGGATCGCCGAGCTCGGTGACCCGCGCCGCCTGGGGCGGGTGGGCCTGAAGACCCTGGCGCTCACGCTGGCCCTGAGCAGCGTGTCGGTGCTCATCGGCGTCACGCTCGCCAACATCATCCGTCCGGGAGCGGGGCTCTCGGAGTCCTCGCGCGCCAAGCTGCTCGAGGTGATGGGCCGCTACTCCGGGGTGGTCAAGGAGCCGCCTCCCCCGAAGACCGGGCTGCAGATCCTGGTCGATCTGATCCCGGAGAACCCGGTGAAGGCGATGGCCGGGGCCCTGGAGGGCGAGATGATCGCGGTGATGGTCTTCGCCCTGGTGATCGGCGTCGCCTTGACGATGATCGAGCGGCGGGCGGCCGAGCCGCTCCTGCTCTGGCTGCAGTCGGTGTACGAAATCGTTCTCAAGGTGATCGGCCTGGCGATGCGCCTGGCGCCGTACGGCGTCGCGGCCCTCCTGTTCTCCGTCACGGCGACCGCCGGGCTCGACGCGCTCAAGGCGTTGTTCCTGTACGTCGTCACCGTGTTGCTGGGCCTGGCGCTGCACCAGTACGTGACCTACTCGCTGCTCCTGAAATACTACGTGCGCTACTCCCCGCGGCTGTTCTTCTCGCGCCTCCGCGAGGTGATGATCACCGCGTTCTCCACCTCCTCGGGCAACGCCACGCTGCCGGTGACCCTGCGTGTCGCCGAGATCGAGCTCGGGATCCCGCGCTCCATCGGCGGCTTCGTCCTGACGCTCGGCTCGACGCTGAACCAGAACGGCACCGCGCTGTAC
>DAISWT010000018.1:0-6086 GCA_036826235.1 Acidobacteriota bacterium
CGCAGCTGCCCGCCACCACCTTCCAGCGCCGTCGCAGGATCCGGAGGTAGTCCTGGAGATTGAGGTCGTATTGCGCGCTCATGTCAGTTCTTCCTGAAGTTGTCGATGATGTAGATCGACTCGATGATGCCGAGGGCCGGCTGGATGACCGACATGATCTCCTGCAGGGTGGCGAGGGCGCGCCGCGGCACGAAGACGATGTCGCCGGGCTGCAGCGGGATATCGGCCTTGAGATCGCCCTCCTTGAACAGCTCCTTGAAATTGGCGATCTGGATCTCCGCCTTGCCCTCCGCGCCGCGCTTCAGGACCACGATTCCCTTGATGTAGCCCTTCGGCGTGAACCCCCCGGCGCGGGCGATCGCCTCGACCAGCCCGATCCGGTCGATGATGTTGACGATGCCCGGCTGGCCGACCTCGCCGAGCACGAAGACCTTGCGGTTGCCCATCGACAGGGAGGGGATGAAGATCAGGTCGCCGTTCTGCAGCCACGGGTCGTCCGACTCGTCGGCCTGGAACACGGCTCGAAACAGGTTCAGCTCGCGCCGCTCCGCGTTCGGGCGTATGAGCTGGATGCGCATGACGTCGGCGTCCTGGGCCGGCCCGCCGTGCGCCGACAGGAAGGCCACCAGACGCGTCGGCCCTTCGAGGGCCCAGGTGCCCGCACCGCTGTCGCTGCGCGCCGTGGTCTTCACCTCGCCCATCAGGCTGACGCGGTGGCCCGCGTACTTGGTGATCAGCAGCTCGACGTAGGTCTCCTTGTAGATCGCGTTGAAGCGGCGCTCCAGGTCCTTCTTGAGATCGACCACGGTCCGCCCGGCGACCGGAAGCGACCCGATGCCCATCACCGGGAGAAACGCCTCCCCGTCGGTCTGCACGGTCAGCTTCAGTTCGTCGATCTTCTGACCGTTCCAGATCCGCAGGCTCAGCACATCGCCGGCGCCGAAGCGGTAACCGGCGTCCGGGGCGATCGTCTGCTCTTGACGCGCGCCGGAGGCCGCAGCGTCCTGGGCCGTCACGATCCCGAACGCGCACAGGAGCGCTGCGATGACGAGACCGGCCCCACGCAGCAGCCTCCGGGCCCGCCTTCGGGACGCCAGGCGCCGCGCGCGGGCGTCCGGCGCGAACATCGGCTCATCGATCGAGAGACGGGAGCCGTTTCTGACGACCGCGGTCACGCGACCCAGCAAGTCCTCCCGGAGAACGCCGTCGTCCGGCGCCCTCTCGGCGTCTCCCTGCAGTCTGTACAGCCGGCGCCCTCCGCCCATTTCGACCGATACCAGCCGGTGCACGACCAGGAGATTCGGGCCGGTCCGCGCCAGGACAATCTGCCCGGGGCGGGGCAGCCCGAGGAAGGGGGAGACCACGGCGACGTCCCCCTCGACGAGGGCAGGCCGCATGCTCGCGCCGCGCACGGGTACCAGGGCCGCGTGCCCGTCCGACAGGAGGGCGTCCAGGACGGGGGCGGCGTCGCGCTCGAGCGGACCCGGCGTCGGGCCCGCGTCCTTGGCGGCGCGCCAGTCCCGCATGCCGCTCATACCGCCACACGTGAGGCGGACGCGGTCGGCGTGACCCGATGCCGGATGTGCAGGAAGGGGGCGCGCGCCAGATCGATCACCCGCCGCTCACCGTGCTCTTGGCCGCTCGCCGACGCCGTGATCTCGACGCGCGGCCGGAAGTGGTTGTCTTCGTTGAGCGAAACGACCCGCGCCAGATCGCCGCTGCTCAGCTCGACCAGCGAGCCGATGGGGAAGATCGGCACGGCCTTGAGAAGGGCGCGGAACAGGGCGGGGCTGAAGCGCCGCCCGTGCTGCTCCATGACGAGCGAGGTCACGTCGTGCATGTCGGCCGGGCGTCCCTCCGCGGAGCCGTGCATATGCAGCTCGACGAGGGAGGCCAGCGCGACCACCTGGGCGCGCGAGTCGGCGCGCGCGCGCTCCTCGGCGGACGGCAGGTCGAATTTGAGGAGCAGGTGGACGGTGCGCACCGGGTCCGCCAGACCGGCCGCCTCGTGGCCGAGAGTCTTGAGGAAGGGGCCCGCGTCGTGACGACGCCCGGTCGGATCGATGGCCTCCTCGGACGCGATCAGGGGGAGCTCGGCGTCGGGATCCACCCCGGCCCCGATGAGCCCGACATCGTGGACGAGAGCCAGGAGGGCGAGACGCGCGTCCTCGCCGTTGCCGAGCGCCGCCCAGATACGCCCGGCGATCAGCGCGACGTTGACGCTATGGGTCGTCAGGCGGAAACCGTCGGTCGGCGCGACCAGGGCGACCAACGGGGAGTCGGAGGATGCGCGCGCGGCGATGGCGTTCGCGAGCTGCGTCAGGCGCGCCGGGTCGACCGGCTTCTGGCCGCGCGCATCCCTCAGGATGTGCGACAGCGTCTCGGTCTCCGCCAGGGCGGGACCGGGGCGCATCACCGCGGCGACCCCGGCCGTGCCGTGCGCGGGCCTGGCGCCCCCAGGCAGTGTGTCGTGGGTGCCCGACGCCTCGCCCTGGGGCGCACCGACGAGATCGGGCGCCGCGGGGCTTGCCCCGGCGTGCATCATGATCTCCCTCAGGGTGCGCAGGGGACGCTGCGCCCCGGAGAGGCTGATCACGTCGTCCACGCACGCCTGACCCTGGACCACCTTGCGCCAACCTTCTTCGCGCATGCGCGGCAGCGATCCGACGCCGGCTTCGGGAACCACGAGCTCATGGATCCCCGTGAGACCGGAGCAGCCGGTGCCCGCGCAATCGCCGCACCCGGCGCCGCGCGCCAGCGCCAGACCGCCGCGGCGCTCGAACGCGTCCAGGTCCCGGCGGTGAAACCCGAGGCGCTGCGCCTGCGCCGCCGGCAGCATCGACCAGCGCAGGCAGCCGCGGCAGACGGTCCGGGCGATCGTCTGACCGAGGACCGCCACCGGCACGGCCGGGGCCGATCCGGCGGCCAGATCGCGCGCCGCGCTTTTCGCCAGGGCCTCCGGGTCGGCGGCCGGGGCCCCGGCGAGGACCAGGCACCCGCTGGCTGCGAGCCGCGCCGCCAGCACGAGATCTGCCGACCCCTCCAGGTGTTCGACCAGGATGAATTCCGGCGCGGCCGCCAGGAGGCTTTCCGGGAACGGCCAATCGGACAGCGTTTCGGCCAGCCAGGGCAGATCCGGCCGGGCGGTCCGGGCGCGCGGCCCGATGCGCCCGCCGCCCCGTCCGCGCGACGCCAGCGTCAGCGCGAGCAGGTCAAGGGTTGTGCTGCGTCCGGAGGCCGGCCCGCCCGACACCAGGAGAATCCCGGATCGGCGCTCGATGGTCTCCAGCAGGATCTCCAGGACGGCCGGTGAGAGACCGACGTCCGCGAGGGTCGAGGGCGGGGCCGCATCGACCACACCGGCGATGCGGATGCGGTATTCGTGGGCGCGCGCGGCCGGCCGGACCGCCAGCAGAACGCGCCGCGCCCGGCCCCCGGCGGTCTTCACGACGCCGCGCGGAGCGTGCTGGAAGACCGCGGCCAGAAATCCGAGAGCGTCCTTGGGGGCCACCGGAAAGGGCTGTTCATCGCCGGGCCCGGTGACCAGGGAGGCCTTCAGGCCGTCCCGTCCCGGCTGCAGACTCAGCTCGGCGTGCTCGCCTCCCATGAGGCGCGACAGAGCGGGGGAGAGAAGATCCGGCCGCGTCACCACGCGCGGCCACGCGCCGGCGTCGGAGGGCGCGGCGATCTCGGTGGCGCGCACCTCCTCGTCGCTCACTGGAATGGCGACCACGCCGACCTGCATGCCCCAGTAACGCCGGGGGACGCGGAGGCTCTCGATGCCGCGCGGTGTCGCCACGAAGGCGACCTCCTGCCGGTCGGCGAGCAGTACGGGGAGCGAGATCGACCCCTTACCGCGCCCTTTGTCCGGTGCGTCGTCCGCCATGTCCGTGGGTCCCTTCCCGCGCGCCCTCGCCGGTCTCCGGCTCCAGTGTCACGATCTTCGCCAGCAACGTGCGCTCCAGGTAGCGGAAGTCGAGCGGTTTCTGGATGAAGTCGTAGGCCCCCAGGTCCAGCGCCTGCAGGGCCATGTCGTGGTCCGCGTGGCCGCTGATCATGATGACGGCGGCCGAGGGAATGTCCTGCTTGAGCTTCTTCAGGGTCTCGATGCCGTTCATCCCCGGCATGGCGATGTCCAGGAGGACGACCTGCGGCTGGATCGTCTTGATCATCTGGAGCGCCTCCCGGCCATTCTCGGCGCCGGCGGCGGAGTAGCCGTGCTCGGAAAGAAATTCGATCAACACTTCGCGGATGGCGATCTCGTCGTCCACCACCAGGATTTGGGTCATTCATCGCCTCGTGTCGGGGCCGGCGGCCCGTCCGGCCGCCGCGCCCTCGAGCCGGCGTCGCGCTCGTCGAGGGTCGACAGGACGCAGTCCACCGCGGTGCGGTCGGGCAGGAACTGCAGGCGACGCACCGGGACTCTCTCGGCCAGCCGTGCGAGGAAACGCACCGCGAACTCCAGCCCCTGCTGGTCCCACATGGCGGGAAAGGCCCGGACCATCACCTGCGCGACGGCGTTCGACGGAGCGAGCTCCTGCAACCGGTTGCGCGGAGCCTGGTCCAGAATGAACACGGCATCCAGGCGCGCCGACGCGGGCGTCTCCCAGCCGGCCTCGCCATGCCACGGGGTGCCGAAGATGCGGTAGCCGTCGCCTTCCGCGCGGATGACGATCCGGTCGTCGGAGAGGATCGTGACCCCGCCGCGCTCTTTCCACAGACGTGCGGTGGTGCTCTTGCCCGCTCCCGAAGTCCCCAGGAACAGGACGCCCCGGCCGCCGAGCGCCAGGCCGCAGGCGTGCACCAGGACGCCGCGCCCGCGCGACAGCCTGGCCAGGAAGACCACTTCGTCGAACGGGTAGACGAACGGATGCAGCTCACCCTCGCTCAGGACCGGCCCGCCGACCAGAGTCTCGCCTTCGCCCCGGGTGTACTCCCGATCGAACTCCACCGCCAGGTACGGCTCCCTGCCGAAGATGGGGGATCGAAAGGTCAGAAGACGCTGCTCGCCGACCTCCTCCAGACGCCAGACCGACCCGGTATCGAACAGGGTCTTACCGGGCTGCCGCCGCGCCGCCCGGCCGGAGGCCGGACCGAGGAGGACGCTGGCGCAGTCCTCGACGGATGCCTCGGTCAGGAACGGCACGTGCGCCGGCTCGGCCACCAGGCGGATCGCCGGATCGGCCGTCCGGACCTCGAGCCCGATCCGGGCGATCTCAAGAACCAGGTGACGCACGCCGTCAGCTGGCACTGTGCGAACAGACGGCGGGATTGGTGGCGCATTTCTGGATCGGGCCCGCCGGGCCCGCCGTGGCGTTGTTCTTGCACGATGCGAGGACCGCCTCGTCCGGCACCAGACGCACGCGCCTGAGGACCGGTGGCTCGTACGCGCGTCTTCTCCCGCCCGTTCTTCCGTGCTCGTTCCGGTTCATCGTCTTACCTCCCTGTTCCGCCCGCGACCGCAGGCGGGTGTTCGATCTCGATCAACTTCGTCGGTCGGGCGGCAGGGGACACGGCCTTGCCGCAGCCCGAGGCCGCGCAGCCGCCGCCCGCACCGCAGGCGGGCGTCGGGGCGTCCAGCCTGACGGCGCGCGGCAGGATCGCCCCCTTCGGGGTCCAGCCGGATTTCACCTTTTCGGCATGGGCCCTGTAGCGGGCCGCGGTTTCGTGATGCCCGATCTCCTCCTCCAGAAGGGCCGCACGACGGTGCGTGATCTCGCAGTAATAAGGAATCCAACCGTCCGGGCTGCCCGTCTCGAGCAGGGCGGTGGCGGGGCAGCGGTCGCAGAGCGCCTTGAGCTCGCAGGGCGCGCAGACGTTGAACTCGGCCGCCGGACGCGAGCGGATCTCGCCGACGATCCCGTACCAGCCCTCGCGAAAGCCGCCCCCGCGCAGGTCGTAGCCGTTCAGCGGCAGCGCCTCGCACGACAGGAGCGTTCCCTGCGGCGTGACGTGAAAGCTGTTGACGCCCGCGCCGCACGACATCAGGTAGGTGGTGGGACGGGTCGGCCTGACGAACCGTCGGTAGAACTTCAGCCACTCGTTGAAGCGTTCGGGATCGGTGGCATCGTCGCCGCGCGCAACGC
>DAISWT010000018.1:6096-9461 GCA_036826235.1 Acidobacteriota bacterium
GGGCGTGGAGCGCACGTCCGTGGGCTTCAGCGACCCGTCGAGCCGGCCGTGCACGATGGCGTCGTAGCGGAAGCGGATACCGAGCGACTCGGCAAACGCGCTCATCCTGTCGATCTCGCCCGCCAGCGGCTCCATGGCCACCGCCTTGAGCGACAGGGACAATCTGCGCTCGAGCATCAGGTCGATGGCGCGCCGCACGCGCGTGAAGCGCCCGGGGAACCCCGTGGTCTTGAGATAGGTCTCGTCCGACAGACCGTAGAGGGTGAACTCGATCCCGAACGGCGGGTACTCGGCGAGCAGGTCGGCGATGCGTTCGTCGAGGAGGGTGCCGTTGCTGAACAGGGTCAGCAGGAAGCCCTGCCGTTTGGCGTGCAGATAGATTTCCGGAAAGTCGCCGCGGCAGAGGATCTCGCCGCCGGTGAGCAGCATCCACACGCAGCCCTCGTCCGCGGCCTCGCTCAGGATCCTCTTGATCTCTCCGGTGCTCAGCTCGTTGCGCCCCGAGAAATCGGGGATGTAGCAGTGCACGCAGCGCAGGTTGCACTTGAAGGTGAGCTCGAACGAGCCCGACAGCGGCAGGCGCGACCCGCCGCCTTCCCGCATCAGCGTGGCGCCGAATTCGTTGTACGTGAGATCCTGAACCGTCATCGGCCCACCGCCGGATCGGCCGGCGTCACCAGACCGGCGTCCAACAGGGTCCGCAGGAAGTCGAGGACATCGGCGCTCGCGCGCTCCTCGTCCACCTCGAACTGCTGGCTGACGAGGCGCGCGATCTCGCTCGCCTCCCGTCGGCCGTCGAGCAATTGGAAGATGACGCTTCCGATCTCGTTGGCCGTGAAGATGTAGTCCATCTGCGCGGCGCCGCTGCGCACCGGAACGAGGAGATACTCGCCCGCCACCCGCCGCGCCACGACGTCGGGGGAGGGACAGAGGGCGCGTGCCGCCGCCTCGGCGGAATTCATCTCAGACGCCTCCTTTCGGCGGCCTGGCGCATGCCGCCGCCGGCCAGATGGAAGACGCGCCGCGGCAGGGCCGAGGTTCGCCCCAGGACGCCATGCGGCCGCTCGCTCTCGGGCCACAGGGCGCCGAGCAGGAAGAGCAGGCGCGCGCGCAAGGTCGGGGCGGCGAGGGCCATCAGGAACTCGCCGGTGCCGGGGAGCGGCCGCAGGGCCAGGACCCGGCCCATCAGATAGCGCTCCAGGGCGCTGGTGTCGCGCGCCGGAGGGAGATCGAACGAGCGCAGGCTGACACCGAGCGTCGCGGCGGCCTGCAGAGCCCAGCCGAGCACCCTGGACGAGCCCCAGGAGTCGGCGCGCCGGGCCAGGAGGGTCCAGTCCAATACGCCGCGATTCACGAACAGGTAGTGCGCCAGATCGGCCGTGCGCACCAGACGGTCGAAGGAATGCTTGACGAGATGGATGGCGAGCAGCAGGAGTTCGTCCTCGGGCTCGAGCAGGAGCGCCGGCGCGCCCGCGACGAGACCCGGGGCCCCCCTCTCGAACAGGTCGCGGACCGGCACCGGGAAGAGGAGGTCGCGGCTCGGTCGGCGCCGGGCGCCCAGGGGGTCGGTGTGCAGGTCGACCAGGACGCCGCCGCGGCGGTACAGACACCCGGCGGCCTCCTCGAACCCCAGACGTTTAAGGGCGGATCCCGCCGCCACACGGTCCGCGGGGAGCACGAGAAGGTCATGGTCCTCGAAGGGCCGCAGCGACGGGTCGCCGTAAATCGACTCGACGCTCCGCAGGCCCCGCATGACCACGACCGGAATGCGGCTGCGCTCGAGCGCCTCGAGAACCTCGGCCAGGGCCAGCGCCTGGGACAGCGTCGCCGCCGCCAGGCGCCGCGCGCGTCTCTTCAGCGCCGAGCGCAGCCACGGGTCGATCGCCTCCTGCGGCAGACGGCCCACCGCCCGGTGCGCCAGCCCATCGAGGCGGTGAAAGGAGAGGCGCTCGAGAAGAGCGATGATGCCGGGGGTGTCGAGCGCCTGGAGCCCGAAGCAGAGCTCCCGGTCACGCGGGACGGGCGAGGCCATGAGGCCCGGGATCCCGGTGGCGATGGAAACCGTCCCTTCGACGACGCGCGCCAGGTGTAACGACGTCGCACCGTGCATCCGACGCACTCCTTTGGCCCAAGCCAGCAGGCGCAGCGAATATAGGTTCCACGCGCGCAGCCGCAAGTGCGCCGCCGTTAGACGTTTGCGCGTTACGAATGTGAAATCCCGCCGCTTCAGTGGGCGGCCGGGCTCTGGCCGAACGATGGGGCGAACCTGCTAGAATGACGCCACATTCTCGGGTCAAGAGCGTCAGGGACGGGACGATGCCCGGCGAGTATCGCGATCAATTCGACGCCATCGAGCGCAAATGGCAGGGGCGCTGGGAGGCGGAGCGCGCCTTCCAGGCTCCGCGCCGGCCCGGTGCGACGAAGTTTTACTGCCTGGAGATGCTGCCGTATCCGTCCGGCCGACTGCACATGGGCCACGTGCGCAATTACTCGATCGGGGATGCCGTGGCCCGCTTCCAGTGGATGCGCGGACGCCAGGTGCTCCACCCGATGGGCTGGGACTCCTTTGGCCTGCCGGCGGAGAACGCGGCCATCCAGCGTGGCACGCACCCGGCGATCTGGACCAACCAGAACATCGCCGTCATGGGGCAGCAGCTCCGGCGGCTCGGTCTGTCGTATGACTGGGGGCGCGAGATCGCGGCGCACCGTCCCGACTACTACCGCTGGAACCAGTGGTTCTTTCTCAAGATGCTCGAGCGAGGGCTGGCGTACCGGAGCCGCCGGTGGGTGAACTGGTGCGGCTCCTGCCGGACCGTCCTGGCGAACGAGCAGGTGGAAGCGGGGCGCTGCTGGCGCTGCGATTCTCCCGTCGGCCGCACCGAGCTCGATCAGTGGTTTCTCAAGATCACCGCCTATGCCGGCGAGCTTGACGGCGAGCTCGACCGGTTGCCCGGATGGCCCGAGCGCGTGCGGCTCATGCAGCGCAACTGGATCGGCCGCAGTGACGGGGCGATCGTGCGCTTCCCGATCCTGGACGCCGCTGGCGGACCGACGGACGGGGCGCTCGAGATCTTCACGACCCGGCTCGACACGATTTACGGCGCCACCTTCTGCGTGGTGGCGCCCCGACACCCGATCCTGGCGCGCGTCCCAGACGGCAGCCCGGCGCGGCGGGAGATCGAGGGCTTCATCCGCCGCCTGGACGCGCGCGATGTCACACGCGTCGGCATGCAGCCCGAGGAGAAGGAGGGGATCGACACCGGTCTGCGGGTGCGCAACCCGTACAGCGGCGAAGCGCTCCCGGTCTGGAGCGCCAACTTCGTTCTGATGGAGTATGGAACGGGGGCGGTGATGGCGGTGCCGGC
>DAISWT010000018.1:9514-15656 GCA_036826235.1 Acidobacteriota bacterium
TGCCCATCCGGACCGTGATCGTCCTGGCCGACGAGGCGCCCGCCGCACAAGCCGTGACTGCCCCGGTGATCGAGGATGGCGTGCTGATCGCCTCCGGACCGTTCGCCGGTTTGGACTCGGCGAAGGCCCGGCGAACGATGCTCGAGACGGGCGAGAAGGGCGGGTTCGCCCGCGGTGCCGTGCAGTACCGGCTGCTCGACTGGGGGATCTCGCGGCAGCGCTACTGGGGGACCCCGATCCCGATCCTCTACTGCGATCGATGCGGCATCCTGCCGGTGCCGGAGGCGGACCTGCCGGTCGTTCTGCCCGAAGACGTTCCGCTCACGGGGGAGGGCGGGTCGCCGCTGGCGCGCGTCGCGTCCTTCGTGAACGCACGCTGTCCGCGCTGCGGCGCGGCCGCGAAGCGGGAGACCGACACCATGGACACCTTCGTCGATTCCTCATGGTACTTCTACCGCTACTGCGATCCCCGCAACGACCGGGCGCCTTTCGACCCGGAGATCATCGCTTCCTGGTTCCCGATCGATCTCTACGTCGGCGGGATCACCCATGCCACGCTGCACCTCATCTACTGCCGGTTTTTTGCCAAGGTGCTGCGCGACCTCGGCCTTCTGAAGATCGACGAGCCGGTCGCCCATCTTCTCTGCCAGGGGATGGTGCTCAAGGGCGGCACGGCGATGTCCAAGTCGAAAGGGAACGCTGTCGACCCGGATGACATGGTGCGGCGGTACGGCGCCGATACCACGCGGTTGTTCACGCTGTTCGCCGCCCCGCCCGAGAAGGACCTGGAGTGGAACGAGCAGGGGGTCGAGGGGTGCTTCCGGTTCGTGGAGAGGCTCTGGCGGCTGCTGATGCCGCGCGCCGCGGAGCTTGCGGAGGCGCGGCTGCCGAAGGAGAACGACGGCGCGTCCGACGCCCGCCGGGCCGCGTTGCGGCGGCGCGTGCACCAGACGATCGACCGCATCACCGTCGACATCGACAGGAGACTTCACCTCAACACCCCGATCGCCGCCCTCATGGAGCTTCTCAACGCGCTGCAGGACTTCGTCCGGGACGAAGCGGAGGAGGATCGCCCGTACATGAAGGAGGCCTGCATGGCGATGGCGCTGCTCCTGCAGCCCTTCGCCCCGCACCTCTCGGAAGAGCTGTGGGAAAGTCTCGGAGGGAAGGGAAGCGCGACGCGCCAGCCGTGGCCGGCGGCGTCGGCGCGCTGGCTGGTGGACGACGAGGTGGAGATCGCCGTCCAGGTGAACGGCCGTCTGCGCGGCCGGATCCTCATCCCGCCGTCCCTGACCGAGTCCGAGGCGCTGGCGCGCGCCCGAGCCGACCTCAAGGTGGCCGCACACCTGGAGGGCCGCTCCGTGCGCAAGACCATTTACCTGCAGGGAAAGCTCCTGAACATCGTCGTCGGCTAGAAGTCTGTCCGAGTACGAGGAGAGGCTCCGGCGCCCGCATCATCTATAATGCGTCCGATGACGCCGGCGCGCGGTTTCGATCGGACTCCGGGAGCCTCCGGGCCGCCGTGCGGGCGGGCGTCCATCGTTCTGAACGTCACCCTGGCCGCGGCGCTGCTGTGGGGCTGCGGGTACCACCTGGCGGGCCACACCAGCACGCTGCCGCCCGCCATCAAGACCATCGGCATTCCGACCTTCGTGAACCGCACCAACCGTCCCGAGCTCGAGCAGCGGGTCACCGAGCACGTCGTCGACGAGTTCTCCACGCGCGGGCGGGTGCGCATCACGCCCAAGGAAGAGGGGGCGCAGGCGGTGCTGCGCGGCGAGATCCTGAGTTACACGGTCACTCCGGTGGTCATCAGCCAGCAGGGGCGCGCCACCCGCTACGAGATCCTGATTACGGCCCACGTGACCTTGAGCGAGACCTCCACGGACAAGGTCCTCTGGGAGGACAACCATTTCCTGTTCAAGAGACAGTATGACCTCCCCACGAACCCCAACGGGTTCATCGACCAGGAGATCGTCGCGATCGACGATGTCGCGGCCGACTTTTCCAAGAGCGTCGTGACGTCGATTCTGGAGGGGTTCTGAGCTCACCGTGCCGCCGCCGCTGACCTTCGTCCAGTTCCGGGAGAGCCTCCAGCGCGGTGTGGTCGCGCCCGCCTACCTGTTCGATGGCGAGGAGGCCTATTTCCACGAGGAGGGGATCCGCTCGCTGGAGGAATCGATCCTTCCCAGGGAGGCGCTGTCGATCGATCGTGAGTCGCTGCGCGGCGACGAGACCTCTCTGGCCGCGATCCTCGACCACGCCGCCACGTACCCGATGGGCGGCGGCCGGCGTCTGATCGTCGTCCGCCAGGCCGACGGTCTGCGCTCCGACTCGGCGGACCAGTTGAAGGCCTATCTGCAGGCGCCGAACCCGAGGAGCTGCCTGGTCTTCAGCGATACGGGATTCGACCGGCGGCGCGCCGTGTACCGGACGCTGCTGGAGCACGCCGCCCGAGTCGACTGCCGGCCCCTGGACGAGGCGCGCACCGCCGCGTGGGTCCGGGATCGGCTGCGCGGCCGCGGGTTCGGCATCAGCGCCGATCTCGCGTCGGCCGTTGCAGAAGGTCTGGCGGGGGCGGGGCTGGGGCGGGTGGAGGCGGAGCTGGAGAAATTGATGACCTCCCTGGGTGACCCGCGCCCCGTCGAGGCGGCCGATCTGTCATTGCTTGCCGATGTGCCGCGCGTCGAGGACGCATTCCGGCTGGCGGCCTATGCGGCGCGCGGCGAGACCGGGGAGGCGCTCGGAATCGCGCGCGCCCTCCTGGGGTCGGGAGAGGACGCGATCAAGCTTCTGGGAGGCCTGTCCTGGTACTTCCGCAACGCGCTCAGGGCGCAGGTCGCCGGAGCGCGCCGTCTCGCGCCCCGCGAAGCGACGCAGGTTTACGGGATCGATCGGGGCCGCATCGAGCGCTTCGCCCGGGAGATCGGCGGGGCGAGGGTCGACGACCTGCGCGACGCGCTGCGCCTGTGCCTGAAAATGGATCGCGAGCTGAAGGGACAGGGGGCGAAGGATCCCGCGAACGCCGTGGAGCGCCTGGTGCACGGGGTCGGCCGCCGCGCCGGGAGGCGCGCGTGAGCCGGACGGAGGGGCCCGGCGGACAGCGGCCCGGGGCCCGCGAAACCGTCATCGTCCTGGACTTCGGCGCGCAGTACTCCCAGCTGATTGCCCGTCGTGTGCGGGAGCTGAACGTGTACAGCGAGCTCGTACCGTTCGACGCGCCGATCGACAGGCTGCGCGGAGCACGGGGTCTCATCCTGTCGGGCGGTCCCGATTCCGTGGACAGCCCCGGGGCGCCGCGGCTCGATCCGGCCGTCTACCGGCTCGGGGTGCCGATTCTGGGCATCTGCTACGGCATGCAGCTCATGGCGCATCAGCTCGGCGGCAGGGTGGTCCGCGCGCCACAGCGTGAGTTTGGCCCGGCTGAGATTCGCGTGGTGCGGCCCGGAGGGCTGTTTCAGGGTCTGCCGGCCGGACAGAAGGTGTGGATGAGCCACGGGGACGAAGTCCTGGAGGCCCCGCCCGGGTTCGAGACGACCGCCACCAGCACGAATTCCGGCTGCGCAGCGATCGCCGACACGGCGCGGCGCTTCCAGGCCATCCAGTTCCATCCGGAGGTGGCCCACACGGAGCGCGGCCGGGACATCCTGCGAAATTTCCTGTACGGCGTCTGCGGCTGCACGGGCGCCTGGCGCATCGCCTCCTTCATCGAAGAGGCGACTGCGGACCTCCGCCAGCGCGTCGGCGACGGGCGGGTCCTGGCCGGGCTGAGCGGGGGGGTGGACTCGGCGGTGGCGGCGCTCCTGATTCACCGGGCCATCGGCGACAGGCTGCACTGCCTGTTCGTGGACAACGGGCTCCTGCGCAAGAACGAGGCCGAGGCGGTGCTGGAGACCTTCGACCGCGTGGTCCACCTGAAGGTCCGGCGCATCGATGCCGCCGACCGCTTCCTCGCGGCGCTCGAGGGCGTCGTGGACCCCGAGGAGAAGCGGCGCGTGATCGGTCGCGTGTTCATTGAAGTGTTCGAGGAGGCGGCCAGGGACCTGGGCCGGGTCGGGTTCCTGGCGCAAGGGACACTGTACCCGGACCTCATCGAGTCGACGCCCTTCAAGGGGCCGTCGGCGGTCATCAAGACGCACCACAACGTGGGCGGTCTGCCGAGCGTCATGCACCTGAAGCTGGTGGAGCCCCTTCGGGAGCTGTTCAAGGACGAGGTGAGGAAGGTCGGCCGCGAGCTCGGGCTCGATGCCCGCATCCTGATGCGCCACCCGTTTCCCGGGCCGGGGCTCGCCGTGCGGGTGATCGGAGAGGTGGCTCGCCCGCGCCTCGACGTTCTGCGCGAGGTGGACGCGATCTTCATCGAGGAGCTGCGCGTGGCGGGGCTGTACGAGAAGACCTCCCAGGCGTTCGCCGTTCTCCTGCCGGTGCGATCGGTCGGCGTGATGGGAGACGGCAGGACTTACGAGAGCGTGGTGGCGCTCCGCGCGGTCTCCACGGACGATTTCATGACCGCGGATTGGACCCGCCTGCCCCAGGAGTTCCTGGCGACGGTGAGCGCGCGGATCGTGAACGAGGTGCGCGGGGTCAACCGCGTGGTCTATGACGTCAGCAGCAAGCCGCCCGCCACCATCGAGTGGGAGTGAGGACGGGAAGGGGATGGCCCGGACGAGCTTCGTGCACCTGCACAACCACTCGCAGTTCTCCCTCCTGGACGGCGCCTCCAAACTCGAGGAGCTCGTCGAGCAGGCTGCCCGCTTCGAGATGCCGGCGCTGGCCATGACCGACCACGGCAACCTGTTCGGGGCCATCCCGTTCTTCGAGGCGGCCGCCGAGAGGGGGATCAAGCCGATCCTGGGGTGTGAGACCTACATCGCCCCTGGCAGTCGCACCGACCGTACGCCACCCGGTCCGGGCAGGAAACCCTACCACCACCTCCTTCTGCTGGCTCGCGACGAGGAGGGGTACAGAAACCTGATGCGCCTGTCCACCGCCGGGTTCCTCGAGGGGTACTACTACCGGCCGCGCATCGACCGGGAGATTCTGGCGCGGCACAAAGACGGCCTCATCGCCACCTCGACCTGTCTGGGCGGAGAGATCCCGCAGCTGATCCTCGCGGGACGCCGGGCCGACGCGGAGCGGATGGCCTGCGAGTACCGCGACCTGTTCGGTGCGGAGAATTTCTACCTGGAGATCCAGGACCAGGGGATCACCGAGGAGAGGGCGGTCAACGAGGTCCTCGTGCCGATGGGGCGGCGACTGAACATCCCGCTGCTGGCGACCAACGATTGCCACTTCCTGAGCCGCGACGACCATTTCGCGCACGACATCCTGATCTGTATCCAAACCGGGAAGACGGTGAAGGACGCGGAGCGCATGCGTTTTACCCAGGAGCACTACTTCAAGTCTCCGGAAGAGATGTGGCGGGTATTCAAGGATCTGCCCGAGGCCGCCGAGAACACGCTGCGAGTCGCCGATCGCTGCCATCTCGTCCTGGAGAGGGGCGGTAACCAGTTGCCCCACTTCAAAGTGCCCGAGGGACGTTCGGTCGAGGAGTACTTCCGCGAGGTGACCGCACGCGGCTTCGAGGAGAGGCTCCGCGTCTGGACGGCTCTTGAGACCAAGGGCGGGCTGAACGCGTCGATCGAGGTGTACCGCAGCCGTCTGATCAGCGAGATCGACATGGTGATCCGGATGGGCTTCGCCGGCTATTTTCTGATCGTGTGGGATTTCATCAAGTACGCGCGCGATCGCGGCATCCCGGTCGGCCCGGGGCGCGGCTCGGCCGCCGGCTCGCTGGTGGCCTACTGTCTCAGGATCACCGACGTCGATCCGCTGCGCTACGGTCTCCTGTTCGAACGGTTCCTCAATCCCGAGCGCGTCACCATGCCCGACATCGACATCGATTTCTGCATCCGCGGGCGGGGGGAGGTGATCGAGTACGTGCGCCAGAAGTACGGCCGCGAGAACGTGGCGCAGATCATCACCTTCGCGACTCTGGGGGCGAAGGCGGTCATCAGGGACGCGGGCCGGGGTCTCGACGTGCCCTACGGCGACTGCGACCGGATCGCCAAGATGATCCCTTCGGAGCCGGACATGACCATCGACAAGGCGATCGGCCAGGTCCCGGCCCTGCGTCAGATGC
>DAISWT010000019.1:0-2950 GCA_036826235.1 Acidobacteriota bacterium
AGATGCCCTTGGCGACGATGGTGCTGCGCGTGTTCTTGCCGATGTGGATCATCTTCGTGCCGGTGTCGGCCTGCTGGCGGTTGTTGGTGACCGCCACCGAGTAGAACTCGCCGATGGAGTTGTCCCCCTGCAGGATGCAGGACGGGTACTTCCAGGTGATCGCCGACCCGGTCTCGACCTGCGTCCAGGAGATCTTCGAGCTCTCCCCGAGACACTTGCCACGCTTGGTGACGAAGTTGTAGATGCCGCCCTTGCCTTCCTTGTCGCCCGGGTACCAGTTCTGCACCGTCGAGTACTTGAGCGTCGCGTTCCTGTGGGCGACCAGCTCGACCACCGCGGCGTGCAGCTGGTTGGTGTCCCGACGCGGCGCCGTGCATCCTTCCAGGTAGGACACGGTCGCCCCCTCGTCGGCGATGATCAGGGTGCGCTCGAACTGGCCGGTGTCGGCGGCGTTGATCCGGAAATAGGTGCTCAGCTCCATCGGGCAGCGCACGCCCTTCGGGATGTAGGCGAACGACCCGTCGCTGAACACAGCCGAGTTGAGCGCCGCAAAGAAGTTGTCGTTGTACGGCACGACCGAGCCGAGGTATTGGCGCACGAGGTCGGGGTGCTCCAGCACCGCTTCGGAGAAAGAGCAAAAGATGATGCCGAGCTCCTTGAGCTTCTCCTTGAAGGTGGTGGCCACGGACACGCTGTCGAACACCGCGTCCACCGCCACCCCCGCGAGTCTCCCCTGCTCCGCCAGGGGGATCCCGAGCTTCTCATAGGTCTTCAGCAGCTCGGGATCGACCTCCTCCAGGCTCTTCGGGCCCTTCGTCGACTTCGGGGCGGAGTAATAGATGATCGACTGGTAATCGATGCGCGGATAGTGGACGTTCGCCCACGTCGGTTCCTTCATCGTCAGCCAGTGGCGGTACGCCTTCAGCCGCCATTCCAGCATGAACTCGGGCTCGTTCTTCTTGGCCGAGATGGCGCGGATGATCTCCTCGTTCAAACCACGCGGCACCGTCTCCGCTTCGATGTCGGTGACGAAGCCGTACTTGTACTCCCGCTGGGTCAGATCCTCGAGCGTCTTGGCCACCGGCGTCGCCATCACTTTTCTCCCAGCCCGCAATCGGCGCAGTGGACCGTCGCCGCGCCGCCGTTGCAGGCCACCGGCGCTCTCTCGTCGAGCACCGCGTGCATCGTCTTCTCGCTGCTGATCAGCTCGGACAGCATGGTCCGGCTCAGGACCTTCTCCAGAAGCTCCTCGAGCACCCCCCAGAGGGACCGGATAGAGCAGTCCCCCATGTGCGTGCAGACCTTGAGATCCCCCGCGTGCCGTTCGCAGTAGCCCCCGTCGTACAGCCGGCCGCCGCCCAGCGCCGCGAGGACCTCGGCGATACTGATGCGGCTGGCGTCCCGGGTCAGGACATATCCTCCGGTTCGCCCGAGCGTGCTCTTCACCAGACCGGCCTTGCGCAGCGTACGGATCAGCTTGGCGACATGCGGGACAGTCAGACCCTCCTCCCGGGCGATCTCCCCCAGAGTCAGAGGGTTGCTCCTTCCCCTGCGAGCGTGTAGGGCGACCTGCAGGATGCATCTCAGTCCGTATTCTTCCTGCGCGGAGACTTTCATTTTCGTAACGCTCCCTCGGGTACGAAGGCAGTCTATTAAATGTGTACTTTCCTGTCAACTATAATCTGGCTCCGGTTCGCGAACGAGGCAAGGCCGATTTGGTAGGATTGGGGCTCTCCTGGGAGAACGGTATGCCCGGCACCGCTGAGACGGCCAAGGGATTCGATGGTCTCCTGGTCGGTTCATTCGAAAGCCGCATGGCCGGCGAGATGGCCCGCCTGATTGAACATCACGGTGGCCGGCCGCTGGTCGCTCCCTCCATGAGGGAGATTCCGCTCGATGAGAACCGCGAGGCCCTGGCCTTCGGCGAGAAGCTCCTGGCCGGCGAGCTGGACATCCTGATCCTGCTGACCGGGGTCGGGTTGCGGACACTGGTGGAGGCGCTTGAGACGCGCCACCCACGCGAGCGCATTGTGAAGGCGATCGCCGGCGTCACCCGAGTGTGCCGCGGCCCCAAGCCGGTCGCCGCCTTGAAGGCGTTCGGCCTCGATCCAGGCGTCACCGTCCCCGAGCCGAACACCTGGATTGAGCTGCTGCGGGTGCTCGATGAGAAGGCGTCCGTTCGCGGCCGCAGAGTCGCCGTGCAGGAGTACGGCGTCAGCAATCTCGAGCTCTTGCAGGGGCTCAAGGAGCGTGGCGCCGAGGTGATCCGCGTGCCGGTGTATCGCTGGGCGCTGCCTCTCGATCTCGGTCCGCTCCGCTCGGCCCTCGAGATGATCGCCGGCGGGCGGGTGCCGGTGGTTCTGTTCACCAACGCCAATCAGGTGGACAACGTCATGCAGGTCGCGCGCGACAGCGGGCTGGACGAGCGGGTGCGCGCCGCCCTCGCCCGGGGCGTGGTCGCCTCGGTCGGGCCGATCGCCAGCGAGAGCTTGCGCAATCACGGCATGCAGGTCGACCTCGAGCCCCCCCATCCGAAGATGGGACCGCTGGTCAAGGAGGCGAGCCTGCGTTGCCACGAGATCCTGCAGGGCAAGAGAGACGCGCCCGGGAGCGGCGATCCCGGAAACGGCCCCGCCGGCGGAAGGATCGGCGCGGCCCGTGGGGGCTTCGCAAGGACCGGTGCCGCGCTTCAGATCGCCCCGTCTCCGGCGAGCGCGCCCGGCCGCCGCCACGATCTGCTGACGGACGGCCCCTTCATGCGCGCCTGCCGCATGGAGCCCGCCTCGGTGACGCCCATCTGGCTGATGCGCCAGGCCGGTCGCTACATGCGTGAGTACCGCCAGATCCGCGCCCGGCGATCGTTCCTCGAGATGTGCCGCGACCCGGACCTGGTGACGCAGATCACGGTTTACGCCGTCGAGCGCCTCAAGGTCGACGCGGCCATCATCTT
>DAISWT010000019.1:2960-7762 GCA_036826235.1 Acidobacteriota bacterium
CCGGCACCACGCACATGCAGGTGACCAGGCGCGCCGACCTGCTCCTGCCGATGCAGGGGACCGGCCTGACCCTGGCCTACACCAAGGGGGAGGGTCCGTCGATCGGCCCGCCGATCCGCACGCCGGAGGACGTGGACCGCCTGCGCGAGCCAAACCTGGAGGAAAGCGTCGGCTACGTCTTCGAGGCGATCCGCCGCACCCGCCGCGCGCTGCCGCCCCCCGTGCCGCTCCTCGGTTTCGCGGGCGCCCCATTCACCATGGCGTCCTACATGATCGAGGGCGGCGGCTCGACTCACTACGTGAAGACAAAATCATTCTTGATGAAGGACCCGGGAGCATGGCACGCGCTCCTGGAGAAGATCTCCCGCATCACGATCTCCTACCTGAACGGGCAGATCGCCGCCGGGGCGCATGCCGTACAGATCTTCGACACCTGGGTCGGCTGCCTGGGCCCCGCCGACTACCGCGAGTTCGTCCTGCCCCATACGCGGCGGGTCATCCGGGCGCTGCGGCCCGGCACGCCGGTCATCCACTTCGGAACGCAGACCGGCAGCCTGCTTCCCTTGCTCAAGGAGGCGGGAGGAGACGTGATTGGGCTGGACTGGCGCGTCGACCTGCCCGAGACCTGGGAGAGCCTGGGGGACGTCGCGGTGCAGGGCAACCTGGACCCCGCAGTCCTGTTCGCGGCGCGCCAGGAAGTCCGCCGGCGGGCGCGCGCACTGCTGGAGAGGGTCGGCGGCCGACCCGGCCACATCTTCAACCTGGGGCATGGCATCCTGCCTCACACTCCTCTCGACAACGTCCTGGCGCTGGTCGACGCGGTGCACGAGTGGGGGGGCGCCTGACCATGGCGCCGCCCGGGCACGACTCGGTGCTGCTCCTGGCGTTCGGTGGACCGACGCGCCCGGGCGAAGTCAGGGCCTTCCTCGACAACGTCCTGCGCGGCAAGCCGGTTCCGCCGCAGCGCTACGAAGAAGTCGTCAGGCACTACGAGGTGGTCGGCGGTGTCTCGCCGATCAACCGCCTGACCTTCGCCCAGGCGGCGGCGCTGCGCGACCGACTCGCCAGGGAGGGCCCTCCCCTTCCGGTCTACGTCGGCATGCGCCACTGGGAGCCGTACATCGCGGAGACGCTCGTGGCGATGGCGAAAGAGGGCCGCCGCCGCGCCGTCGGGCTCGTCCTGGCGGCGCACCGCTCCATGGCGTCCTGGGAGGCCTACCTCCGGGCGGTCGCGGAGGGCCAGAAGGAACTCGGGGACGCCGTGCCACGGGTCGACTATGTAGCGCCGTGGTCCGACCACCCGCTGTTCATCGAGGCGGTGACGGCGCGCACCTTGGAAGCCCTGCAGGCGGTGCCGGCCGGCCGGCGGGGCGCCGCCGAGATCGTGTTCACCGCCCACAGCATCCCGGTCGAGATGTCGCGCCGGTCGTCCTACGCCGAGGGCGTCGAGCGCTCGGCACGCCTGACCGCCGAGCGTCTCGGCCGCGCCTCGTGGTCCCTGGCCTACACCAGCCGCAGCGGCAGCCCGGCGGATCCGTGGCTCGAGCCGGATATCAACGACGCGCTGCGTACCCTGAAGACGAGCGGCGCGCAGGATGTGGTGGTCTCGCCGATCGGATTCGTCAGTGATCACGTCGAGGTCCTCTACGACCTTGACATCGTCGCGCGCCGCACGGCCGAGGAGCTGGGCCTCGGTTTCTTCCGCGCCGGGACCGCCGGCGACCATCCCGTCTTCACCGACATGATGGCGGCGCTAGTCCACGACGTGGGCGCGCGCGCATGACGGCGGCGTCCCAGGCGGTCGGCGGACACTGGCGCGTGGCGATCGTGGGCGCCGGCGTCGCCGGCCTCGCCTGCGCCCACCGCCTCCTCACCCTGGCGCAGGAACGCGGCTTCCCGCTCGACCTGACGGTGTTCGAGGCGGCTCAGCGCCCCGGCGGCGTGATCCTCACCGAGCTCGTCGACGGCTGCGTCGTCGAGGGCGGCCCCGACTGCTTCGTCTCCGACAGACCGTGGGGGATCGACCTGTGCCGCCGGGCCGGCCTGGCTGAGGAGATCATCGGCACGAGCGAAACGCACCGCCGCTCGTTCGTATACTCGCGCGGGCGCCTGCTGCCGATCCCGGAAGGCTACCAGCTCCTCGCCCCGGGGCGCATCCTGCCGTTCATCGCCACCCCGATCCTGAGCCTCGGCGGCAAGCTGCGCGCCGCCTGCGACCTGGTCCTGCCGCGCGGGCCGCGCGCCGGCGACGAGAGCCTGGCGTCCTTTGTCCAGCGGCGCTTCGGACGGGAGACTCTGGAGCGTCTGGCGCAACCGCTCCTGGCGGGTATCTATAACGCCGATCCCGAGAGGCTCAGCCTGCGCGCCACCATGCCGCGCTTCCTCGACCTGGAGCGGGAGCAGCGCAGCGTGATCCTCGGGCTCCTGCGCTCCCGGCGCCGCGCCCCGGCCGCCTCGACGAAGGGGGTGAGCGGCGCGCGTTACTCGCTGTTCGTGACGCTCCGGAGCGGCCTGCAGACCCTCACCGACCGGCTGGCGGCGTCGCTCCCCGCCGGATCCCTGCGGCTGGGCGCCAAGGTGTCGCGCATCGACCCGGCCGCGCCGTCGGGCTACAGGGTCGCGACCTGCGGGGGCCAGACGATCGATACCGACGCCGTCGTCCTGGCGATGCCGGCCTGCGCTTCCGGGCCGCTGGTGCTTCCGTTCGACGACCGGCTGGCGGACCTGCTCGCCGCCGTGCCCTACGGCGACGCCGCCACCGTGAGTCTGGCGTACCGGCGGGCGGAGGTCGCGCACCCGCTCGACGGCTTCGGTTTTGTCGTGCCCCGCTGCGAGCGGAAGTCGCTCGTCGCCTGCTCGTTCTCCAGCGTCAAGTTCCCGGGCCGCGCCCCCGAGGGCACGGTCCTCCTGCGCGCGTTCCTCGACGGGAAGACCGCTGAGGGGACCGATCACGCGACGCTGGAGCGGATCGTGCGCGATGATCTGCACGACATCCTGGGGATCACGGCCCGTCCTCTCTTCGTCCGCCGTTTCGTGCACAGGCGTGCCATGGCGCAGTACGAGGTGGATCATCTCGAACGGGTCGCGGCGGTCGAGGAGCAGCTGGCGTCGCACCCGGGCCTGGCACTGGCGGGCAACGGCCTGCGGGGCGTCGGCCTGCCCGACTGCGCGCGCAGCGGCGAGGTCGCGGCCGACCGGGTAGCGGCGCACGCCGGGGTGGTATCCTTGGCGCGATGAGAGCCGGCCTCGCCCGGACCGAAGCGCGCGTTGTCCTCGTGGCCTTGTGCGCCATGCCGGTGGTGCTGGCACAAGCCGCGCCCGCGGCGCTGCACGACGACTGCCTGCTCCCCGAGCGGTCGGCCCCCGCGCCGGGCGAGGCGGTCCGCGTGGCCTTGCACGACGGCGCGGTCTTTCCGGGCCCTCCCGCCGACTGGCGACCCGACGTGACTCGCGAGTTCTTTCTGGCCGACGCCGCCGGTCGCCTCGACCTGAAGGACCGCGTCCCCCAAGGGAGGCCGCCGATGCCCCGGGTCAGCCTGCGCTCGCCCGGCACGACGGTCGTGGCTCTGGTCAGCGCTCCGGTCTACTCCGTGACCCCGGCACGCGAGTTCCAGAGACGCCTCAAGGCGGAGGGTCACGAAGACATCCTGGAGATGCGCCGGACGATGAAGACCGCCGGGCTGCCGGGACGGGAACGCTCCCGGCACTACGTCAAGACGCTCCTGAACGCTGGCGGCGTTCCCTCCGACGTGGCGCTCTCCGGCCTGAACCTGGTCCTCGAAATCGTCCCCGAGGCGCAGCCGGTTGAAGTCCGCCCCGGCGGCCGTCTTCCGGTGAAGGTTCTGTTCGAGGGGATGCCCTACCCCGGCGGCCTCCTGTGCGCCACGCACGCCGGTCTCGCCACCGGGACCGGCCCGTACGCCTGGTGCGGCCGCCTGGACCGGGACGGTCGCGCCTCCGTGCCGATCGAGGCGCCCGGCTGGCAGCTCCTGAGGACCACGCGGCTGCGCGCCCTCGCCGGCGACGACCGCGCCGACTGGGTGTCGTACTGGGCGGCCCTCACCTTCGAAGTCCCCACAGACAGGAGTCCGCGATGAAGATCGCCGTCGGCTGCGACCACGCAGGCTACGCTCTGAAAGACGCCCTCGCGCAGATGCTCCGGGGCGACGGGCACGCGGTCACCGACCTGACCCCGGTGTGCGATCCTCAGGACGATTACCCCGACTCCGCCGCGGCAGTCGGCCGGGCGATCGCGTCGGGATCGGCCGAGCGCGGTCTCCTGGTGTGCGGCAGTGGCGTCGGGGCCTCGGTGGCGGCCAACAAGATCCGCGGCGTGCGTGCCGGTCTGTGCCACGACACCTACAGCGCCCGCCAGGGGGTCGAGCACGACGATATCAACGTCCTCTGCCTGGGCGCGCGGGTGATCGGCGACATGGTGGCGCGCGAGCTGGTGCGCGTCTTTCTCTCGGCCCGCTTCAGCGGCGAGGAGCGGCACGTGCGCCGACTGCGCAAGACGATGGCGCTCGAGAAAGGGTGAACCGCATGGACCTGGGACTGGTCGGATTGGGAAAGATGGGTGGCAACATGGCGCGGCGCTGGATGCGCGGCGGCCACCGCGTGATCGGCCACGCGCGCAGCGCCTCGACGCTCGAGACATTCGGCCGCGAGGGGCTGGTCGGCGCGGCGTCGCTCGAGGATCTGGTGGCCCGCCTGAAAACGCCGCGCGCCGTCTGGCTGATGCTCCCGGCGGGCGACCCGACGGAAGAGACCGTCACGCGCCTCGGCGCGCTGCTCGCCCCCGG
>DAISWT010000019.1:7772-8300 GCA_036826235.1 Acidobacteriota bacterium
CAGAACGTCGCGTACGCCGCGTGCGGGATCAGCCTGGACGGCGGGAACACCTACTATCAAGATGATATGCGGCGGGCCGCCACTCTGGCCCCGCGCGGCATCCATTACCTCGACCAGGGCACGAGTGGCGGTATCTGGGGCCTCAAGGAGGGTTACTGCCTGATGATTGGAGGCTCATCGGAGATCGTCGACCGCCTGAAGCCGGCCTTCGTGACGCTGGCGCCCGCGCCCGACCGTGGCTGGGGCCGCGTGGGACCGGTCGGCACGGGCCACTTCGTCAAGATGATCCACAACGGCATCGAGTACGGCATGATGCAGTCGCTGGCCGAAGGCTTCGCCCTCCTGGAGGGGAAGAAGGACTTCGGCCTCGATCTGCTCCAGGTCGCGTCGATCTGGCAGAACGGCAGTGTCGTACGCTCGTGGCTCCTCGACCTGGTTGCGCGGGCCCTCCAGGAGCAGCCCGGCCTGGAGGGGATCGCGCCGTACGTCGAGGATTCCGGCGAGGGCCGTTGGACGATCAACGAGGCG
>DAISWT010000019.1:8310-9440 GCA_036826235.1 Acidobacteriota bacterium
AGACAGCGCCGTTCCGGCGCCGGCGATCGCCCTGTCCCTGATGGAGCGCTTCCGCAGCCGTCAGCAGGGGTCGTTCGCGGACCGCGTCCTGGCCGCCATGCGCCAGCAGTTCGGCGGCCACGCGATCAAGAGATCCGGGTCTTGACGGCTCCCACGCTGGTCATCTTCGGCGCCACCGGCAGTCTTGCCACCAGCAAGCTGGTCCCCGCCCTGTTCCGGCTGCATCGCAAGGGGCGGCTCCCCGCCGGCACGCGCATCCTGGGTGTGGCGCGCGCCAAGCTCGCCGAGGACCGATTTCTCGACTTGCTCGAGGCCTCTGTGAGCGCCGGCGGAGCACCGGCGGAGCGCGCGGCCTGGCGCGAGTTCGCGCGCACCATCCATTACGCGCAGGGGGACGTCTCGAGCGGTCCGGGTCTCGCCGCCGTCGCCGCGGCGCTCGCGGACCCGGGTGACCGGGGCGGACGTCTCTACTATCTCGCCCTGGCGCCGTGGCTCTACACGAAGGCGATCGACGGGCTGCTGGAGGCCGGTCTCGCCGGCCGGGGGCCCGCCGGCGGCGGGGGCTGGAGACGCGTGGTCATCGAGAAACCGTTCGGGAGCGATCTGACGTCGGCGCGCGCCCTCAATCAGAAGGTTCTGACCGCCTTCGACGAGTCGCAGGTGTTCCGCATCGACCATTACCTGGGAAAGGAGACGGTGCAGAACATCCTGGTGTTCCGCTTCGCCAACATCGCGTTCGAGCCGCTGTGGAACCGCAATCTGATCGACCACGTGCAGATCACCGTGGCCGAGTCCAAGCGCGTGGACGACCGCGGCCCTTACTACGACGGCGCCGGCGTGCTGCGCGACATGTTTCAGAACCACCTCATGCAGCTCCTCTGCCTGGTCGCCATGGAGGCGCCCAGCCGCTTCGAGGCGGACGCCCTGCGCAGCGAGAAGGTGAAGCTTCTCGACTCGGTCCGCAGGATCGATGCGGCGGGGGCGTCCCGCGACATGGTGGTCGGGCAGTACGACGGCTACCGTCTCGAGCGCGGGGTCCGCAGGGACTCGCGCACGCCGACCTACGCCGCCGTGCGGCTGTTCGTGGATTCCTGGCGCTGGCAGGGCGTGCCGTTCTACCTGCGCTCGGG
>DAISWT010000019.1:9540-15469 GCA_036826235.1 Acidobacteriota bacterium
GGCTGTTCGTGGATTCCTGGCGCTGGCAGGGCGTGCCGTTCTACCTGCGCTCGGGAAAGGGTATGGCCCGCAGGGTGACCGAGATCGTCGTGCAGTGCTCGGCGCCGCCGCACAACATGTTCGACCTTCCCGAAGGGCAGGCTCTCGAGGGGAACCGCATCAGCCTCGGCATCCAGCCCGACGAGGGCGTGCACATCCGTTTCGAGACCAAGGTGCCGGACCGCGGCATGGAGGTGCGCCCCTCTTCCCTCGTGTTCCACTTCGCCGACCAGGCCACGGCCGCGCCTCCGGACGCCTACGAGCGGCTGCTCCTCGATGCCCTGGCCGGCGACGCCTCGCTGTTCATGCGCGAGGACGAGATCGAGCAGGCCTGGTCGATCATCGATCCCCTGACGCGCGCTCAGGAAGACTCGTCTGCGCCGACGCCGCCGATCTATCCCATCGGGTCCTGGGGGCCGACGGCGGCCGATCCGTTCATCGCGCGTGACGGCCGCGCCTGGACCCTGGACACCGTGTCCGAGAGCGCCGCCCCCGCGCGCGCGGCATCAGAGGAACAGGCGGATCACGAGGTAGGCCGCCGCTGAGATCGCGGCGGAAATCGGGATCGTCAGGAACCACGCCCAGACGATCTGCCGGGCCACTCCCCAGCGCACCGCCGTCAGCCGGTGCGTCGCCCCCACCCCCATGATCGCCCCGGTGATGGTGTGCGTCGTCGAGACGGGGATCCCCCAGAGCGCCGTCCCGAGCAGCGTGACCGCCCCGGCGGTCTCGGCGCTGAAGCCGCCGATCGGTCGGAGCTTGGTGATGCGCATCCCCATCGTCTTGACGATCCTCCAGCCGCCCGCGAGCGTGCCGGCGGCGATGGCGGCGTGACAGGTCAGGATGACCCAGACGGGGACGTGGAACTGCCGCATGTAGCCGGAGGTGAACAGCAGGATCGTGATGATCCCCATGGTCTTCTGCGCGTCGTTGGTTCCGTGGCCCAGGCTGTAGAAGGCCGCGGAGACCAGCTGCAGCCGCCGAAAACGCCGATCGACGACGGAGGGGAGCGAGCTCCGGTGCAGCCACAGGAGCAGCAGCATGGTCAGGAACCCGACGATGAGTCCGATGAGGGGTGACAGGACGATGAACAGCAGGATCTTGCCCAGACCCTTGGGAAGGAGGACGGAGAGACCGGAGTGGGTGACCGCCGCCCCGGCGAGACCGCCGATGAGGGCGTGCGACGACGACACCGGCAGCCCTAGCCACCAGGTCAGCAGGTTCCACGCGATGGCGCCGACCAGACCTCCGAGGATGACCCAGCGATCGATGGCGACCGGGTCGACGACTCCCTTGCCCACGGTCGTCGCGACCTTCACGCCGAAGCCGAACGCGGCGACGAAGTTGAAGAAGGCGGCCCAGGCCACCGCGACGTTCGGCGACAGGGTCCCGGTGGAGACGACGGTCGCCACCGAATTGGCCGCGTCGTGAAAGCCGTTCAGAAAATCGAAAGCCAGCGCGACCAGGATGATGGCGATGACGGAGAGCTTGACGGGGTCGATGGGCGGCTCCCCCAGCGTGGCTCGAGCGATCCGGAGCGGCTTACTGGTTCTTCAGGATGATGCGCTCGAGGACGATGGCGATGTCCTCGCCGGCGTCCGTGGTCGCCTCGAGGGTCTCGATGATCTCCTTCGCCTTGATCACGAAGATCGGATCGCGCCCCGAATCGAAAACGCGCGCCATGGCCTCGCGGTAGAGGCGGTCTCCTTCCTTCTCGAGCTGATTGATGCGGGCGCAGTGCTCCATGATCGTCCTGGCGTCCTTCAGGTGCACCACCGCCTGCCGGATCTCCTCCGCCTGCCGGTGGACGATCCTCGCCAGATCGGCCGCGTCGGGGATTTCCCCGCCCACCTTGAACAGCACCGCCCGACTGGCGACCGCGTCGATCAGATCGACCATGTCGTCCATGCGCGCTCCGAGATCGTGGATGTCCTCCCGGTCGATCGGCGTGATGAACGTCCGGTGCAGCGTCTTCACCAGCTCGTGGATCAGCACATCGCAGCGGTGCTCGATCTCCTTGATGCGCGCGCCGTAGGAGGCGGCGCTGGCCGGCGCGCCGTTGCGGAACATCTCCTCGAGGATGAGTGCCGCCTCGGCCGCTCCCGCGGCCATGGACTCAAACGTGTCGAAGAACAGGCGGTCGGTCTTCTTGACGCTCAGGATCATCGCGCGCCTCGTCCGCCACGCCACCCTCCGGGGGCGCTGGCCGGGTGTCTGTTCGGGGACGCGCGGAACCTAGCGCAGGCGCGCGGGGCTGTCAAGGAGATTCCTGTGGGGCCCGCGGCGCGATCGCCTCAAGTATCATCCCGTGGGGCGCCGCGCGAGCGGGCGGGTCGCGGCCCAGCCAACTTGTGATAGGCGCCGTCGAAGTACAACAGGGGGCGGCCCTCCGAGTGCCCGGCGGCTTGGACGCGCCCGAGGAAGATCGTGTGGTCACCGCCTTCATGGACCGCCTCCAGCGTGCAGTCGAACCACGCCAGGCAGTCGCTCAGGATTGGAGCGCCGGTCTCGGCCTTGCGGTGCGCCTCGGCCTCCAGCCAGTTGCCGTGCTCGCCGCTGTGCCCCGCCGCCAGCTCGGACAACCGCTCCTGCCCGGCCTTCAGGACGTTGACGGCGAAGACCCGCTGCTTTTCGATGAGCGCGTGGCTGCGCGTCTTCCGGTCGATGCAGACGAGGACCAGAGGCGGATCCAGGGAGACCGAGCAGAACGAACTGACGGTAATCCCCATGATCCCTCCCTCGCGCCGCGTGGTCAGGACGGAGACGCCGCTGGCCCAGCGACGCATGGCGCTCTTGAACAGATCGACCGAGACCGGCAAGTAGCCTCTCCGGGGGTGCGCCGATTGTAAGGGCTGGCGCCGACGATGCGACGGAATATTATCCCGAGTCCGCCGATCGAGGAGTCCCGGGTGGTGGACAGGGCGCGTCCGGAAGAGGCGGGATGAAGCGCGGACTCGCTTCGGCCCGAAGTACGTTTGAACCACCCGCACGCGTATGCGAGCGACTGGACACGTTAGAACTCACAAACGCTGTCGGGCACATTCGTGGCACGAACCCAGTGATAGCTGTCGACGGTGGCGCCGCGGGGGAGATAGCGGATCGTAAGCTCCCGGTTATGCCGCCGGACCTTCATCACCATGTCTTTTGCGTCATCCCCCTGCAGATCCCATAATTCGGTCGAGTCGACCACGACGTCGCCGTCCTGCGACCCCGCGCGCGCAGCGGCCGAGCCCGCCACAACGCCCCTCACGATCTTCTGAGTGTCGCTCCAGGATGTGCCGTCGAAACCGAGGTAGAAGAGCCGTTGCTTGAACGCTTCGAACCGGAAGCAAGGCGCGAACGCGTTGTAGGGATTCAGTTGTTTGCCCTCCACCATCGCGTCGAGATCCGCCTTCGCCTGCGGCCCAAGTTCCTTCCTCACCAAGTCCAGCCAGTCCGAAATACCATGCGACAGACCCTTCCTTTGCCTGTCGACGAGGGCCAGGACGATATCGTCGAGACGACGCTTGCCATCCGATTTGGCACGCACCTGCGCGTCCACCCGGGCGAGGTACATGAGCCCGCGGGCGTAGGGGAGACGCTGCGCGCGCGGGTCTTTCCAGAACCGCTGGGCCAATTGGGCGTTGCTCAACGTCCGCAACGGATTCGTGTAATAGACGGTGGCGTTGTCGTTGAGGTCCGACAGCAAGAGGGTGTCGTGGGTGATACCGGCGCGGCGCGACAGCAGAATGCTATACAACTCCGCCGAACCTTCGTCAAACCAGGTTGTCACGCCATACTCGCCCTCAAGACCCGGCCAGTTGTGCGTGATCTCATGCGTCAGTGTGGCCCGCAGACTCTCCGGTGTCGGTGACTCAAAATCGTTGTATCCGAATACGAACGACCTGGTGAGCGCCGTGCCGCCTCCGCCACGGTTGGGATTCTTGCGGACAAAGACGCGATACTCGCCGTTGGACTCACCGAAGAAGTCCGCCGCGTATTCGTAGAATGGTAGATCGCCCGTATCGTCGCGCGCGTGTGTGGCTTCAGGCGCACATCGAGCGCGGGCAGCGGCGCCGTCCTGGTCTCTTCCACCCAGGCTCCGCCCGGCATCAGGGCCGCGGCAAGCGCCGCGACCGAAAGCCTGAGAGCAAGTCCCGTTACACCCATACTGACCTCCTCGAAAGGCCGGAATTGGAAAACCGGCGGCTCTTGCTGAACCCAGGAGGTTGATCGAATCCTCGCGTGAAACAGAATATCATCCGGACTCCGCCGCTCCGGATCCGCGGGGGGAGGACATGGCGCGCCCGGCAAGGGGAGACGGGATCTACAACGTCGTGGTGATCGGCGGCGGGACCGCGGGGCTGGTGACCGCGGCCGGGACCGCCGGTCTCGGCGGCCGCGTCGCCCTGGTCGAGCGTCACAAGATGGGCGGCGACTGCCTGAACTACGGCTGCGTCCCGAGCAAGGCTCTGATCAAGTCGTCGCGGGTCGTCGCGCTGATGCGCCACGCGGATCGGTTCGGACTGGATCCCGCGCAGCCCACCATCGATTACGGCCGGGTCGCACGCCGGGTCAAGGCGCTGCGCGCGCGCATCGAGCCGCACGACTCCGTGGAGCGCTTCGAGGAGCTCGGCGTGGACGTGTTCCCCGGCCAGGCGACGCTCGAGTCGCCCCACGAGGTGCGCGTGGGCGACAAGGTTCTGAAGACGCGTCACATCGTCATCGCCACCGGCGGACGCGCAGTCGTCCCCGACGTTCCCGGTCTCAAGGAGGCCGGGTACGAAACCAATGAGACGATCTTCGAGCGCGAGTCGGCTCCCGGCCGCCTGCTGGTGATCGGCGGCGGCCCGATCGGTTGCGAGCTGGCGCAGGCGATGGCGCGTCTCGGCGCTCGGGTCACGCTCGTCGACCGCGGCGCGCAGCTTCTGCACCGCGAGGATTCCGACGTCGCGGCCCTCTTGCAGACGCAGTTGGAGCGCGACGGTGTGCGCTTTCTCCTGTGCGCCCGGGTCGAATCGGTCGCTCCGGGTCGCGGCGGCCCGCACCGCGTGAGGCTGCGCCAGGACGTCCAGAGCGGCGGCGTGCCGGGAGGTCGCTCTGAATTGGACGCCGACACGATTCTGGTGGCCGCCGGTCGCCGGCCGAATGTCGAGGGGCTGGGACTGGAGCAGGCGGGCGTGGCGTACACCGACAAGGGTGTGGGAATCGACCCCCACCTCGCGACCACCCGGAGGAACATCTACGCCGCCGGCGACGTGTGCGGCCCGTACCACTTCACCCACTTCGCGGAGTACCAGGCACGCATCATCGTGCGCAACATCCTGCTTTCGCCGCTTTTCGGCCTGGGACGCGCCCGCGCCGATTACCGTGTCGTCCCGTGGACCACATTCACCGAGCCCGAGGTGGCGCGGGTCGGCCTGAACGAGAAGGAGGCCGCCAGGACCGGCGCGCCGTACGACGTGCATCGCTTCCCGTTCTCGGATCTGGACCGTGCCATCCTGGAGAGTGAGGAGACCGGTTGCGCCAAGGTGATCGCCGCCAGGGGCAAGGGGACGATCCTCGGCGCGACCATCATCGGGGCCGGCGCCGGCGAGATGATCCACGAGTTCGCCCTGGCGATGAAGCAGGGGATCGGCCTGTCGAGCCTGTCATCGATGATCCACGTCTATCCCTCCCTGTCCCAGGCGGTACAGCGTGTGGGGGACGCCTACATGAGGACGCGGCTCACCGATCGGGCGCGGAGGCTCTTCTCGCGGCTGTACGCCTGGCAGCGGCGGGGCGCGTGAGCGAAGAACGCAAGCAGGGGTTCGCTCGGTGGATCGTGGCGGCGGGGGTCTTGCTGCTGCTCATCGTGGCGGCTCACCGGCTGCCGATCGGTGACTGGCTGAGGTACCTGAACGACCTGTTC
>DAISWT010000020.1:0-15449 GCA_036826235.1 Acidobacteriota bacterium
GAGCGGGGCCGGCTGCGAATACGCGGGCGGGTCAAGGAGATCATCGTCACTCCCGAGGGAGAGAACGTCTACCCCGGCGACGTCGAGGCCGCGTTCGATCACCTTCCGGGCGTGCGCGGCGTCTGTGTCATCGGGCTCCCGCTCGAGCGCGGCGAGCGGGTGCACGCGGCGCTTCTCCTGGAGCGCGGGACGGATTCCCTGGAGGCGGTGCGCCGCGCCAACGAGCGTCTGCTGCCGAAGCAGCGCGTCCGGGTTCACCTGGTCTGGCCCGACGAGGATTTTCCGCGCGGCCCCACCGGCAAGGTCCGCAAGGGGCTGGTGCGCGAGCGCGCCCTTGCCCTCGAGCGCGAGGGCACGACGGCGAGTGGAGCGCCAGCCTCCTCCGGCGTGCGCACCCTGGTGGCCTCCCTGGCACGGGTGCGGCCGGAAACGCTTCAGGACACGACGCGCCTCGCGGAAGGACTCGGGTTCGCCAGTCTCGACCTCGTCGAGCTCGCCGCCGCTTTCGAGGAGGAGTTCGGCATCCGCCTCGCCGAAGAGCGACTGGGCGAGACGACCGTCGGCGACCTCGAGCGCCTCGTTCGCGCGGCCGCCTCGGGCGGCGAGTCGCTCGTGCCGGCCCCCCGCCCGCAGACGCCAGGCGGGTCCGCGACCGCGGAGTCCGAGGCACCCCGGCAGGAGGGCGTCGCGCGCGTCCGGCGCGGCTCCCTGCGAATGCCGCGCTGGACGGGCCGCCTGCCGGTCCGCCTCGCCCGGCGGCTCATCGAGGAGAGCGTCCTGGTCCCTTTCGTGCGTCTCCACGCCCGGCCGGTCATCGCCGGTCTGGAGCATCTCGACGAGGCGGAGCCGCCGTATCTGTTCGTCTGCAACCACCGGAGCTTCATCGACACAGGCATCTTCAAGACCGGGCTGCCGCGACGGCTGCGAGGGCGGATCGCGCCCGGCATGACGACCCGCTACCACCGTGTCTTCTTCGGCGAAGACGGGGGCGGGGCGACCCGCTACCTGAAGGAGTGGGCGCAGGTCCGCTTGATCGAGTTCTTCTTCAACGCCTGGCCCCTGCCGGAGACCGCCGGCTTCCGCCGCAGCCTCGCCTACGCCGGCGAGCTGATGGACCGTGGGGACTCCCTCCTCATCTTCCCCGAAGGGCGGCACGTAACGCCCCCGGCCATGGATCCGTTCCGCAGAGGGGTCGGGATCTTCGCGCGCGAGCTTCGCGCCCCGGTCATTCCCGCCTGCATCGAGGGGACCGACTTCGTCCTGCCCAACGGTCGCTATTGGCCGCGCATTGGCCGGACGCGGCTGGTCCTCGGACGCCCGTTCTGGGTCGACCCCGAAGCCGAGGCCGCCGATGCAACCCGGCAGATCGAGACGGCGGTCCACCGGCTGTGCCGGAATCTGGCCAAAGACACTCCCTAGGGTGTCCTCCACACAGGACCCCGCGCGTCCGCCCCGGGGAACACTTGGTCGCTCCTCGGACGGTCTCGCTCCTCCGCGAGGTTGGAAATCCCGGCTGGGCCCGCGGCATGGATTCTGCTAGTCTTTTTCGCCTCGGCAAAAACCAACGGGAGCGCTTTGACTCATTCTAAGGAGGAACCATGAAGCCGACGAGATTATTCGATCTTCCTGAAAGGCTTCCGACGATATCGGCAGCCGGAATATTGATGTCGGCGCTGCTTCTGCCCGCCGCGATCATCGTCCTGGGTCCGGTCGGGTGCAGCCAGGAAACCGAGAGGCTCGGGTTCTCGAAGCCCACTCCCGCGACGCCCGAGGAGCTTCTCGCCGAGCTCAAGGAGCACCAGCAGAGGATCGACCAGGCGACGGACGCCGTGCTGAAGCGGATCAACGAGTTCAACGCGTCCCGCAAGCCGGGCGAACGCACCATCCAGTTCGGCGAGATCTTCAGCCAGGACTTCACCGACGCGCAGCGCGACATCCTGAACCAGATGATCACCCAGGAGAAGGACGTCTCCTACAAGTCGCTTCTGGAGAAGATCGTCACCGACCGCGATACGATCCAGAACCTGCAGGAGAGGGTCATGCACCTGGAGCAGTCCCTCCCCGACAAGTTCGTCGTCGCCAAGAAAGGCGACAAGCAGCACGACCTGGCGATGAATTACCTGATCAACGAGGCCCAGGTCGAACCCGCGAAGGCGAAGGAGCTTCTGGCGCAGGCCGACCAGACCGACGAGCTCGTCCCCGGGAACAAGGTCTGGTTCGCCTACGACTCGAAGCAGGACACCTTCCGCACCTACGTGACGCGCGGCGAGGCGAACCAGACGCCGCTGGCGGTGCGGCGCGCCCTGCAGCGCAAGATCATCTCCGAGCGGGACGAGGCGCGCACCGAGAGGGACTCGGCGCAGTCCGAGAGGGACTCGGCCCGGGCCGAGGTCAGCCAGCTCCAGCAGGTGAAGGCCGGCCTCGAGTCCGACATCGCCGCGCTGCAGCAGAACAAGACGGCCCTCGAGGCCAGCGTGGCGCGGCTCTCCGGCGACCTCTCGTTCCGGCAGAACAGCCTGTTCTACCACGCCGCCAACGTGCACGACCTAAGACAGAAGGGGGTCCTGACCTCGGTGCTGAAGCGCGTGCAGGACGTGAAGCCGGTCAACTTCGACACGGCGCTCGACCTCAGGGAGAACACCACGATCACGCTCGATCCCCAGAGCTTCGGGCTGGAGCGCATCGGGCGCGTGCGCCTGCTGCCGTCAATCTTCCAGGAGGGGCGCGACTTCAGGGTGGAGACGTCCGAGGGTACCGGCGTCGCCCGGGTCACGATCCTCGATCCGGAGCTGTTCAAGGGCAAGGAGGTCCTGCTCGCCGTCGGCGGATAAAGGACCACCTGCACCAACGGGACGGCCGCGGGCGGCGCCAGAGCACCCCCACAACCCCCGCTCCCGCTGTTCGCGGCCGCCTCCACCCCACTCCCCGGCGAGGCACCTCGACGGACGTCTCTCCCGCATTCCGGATTATGATGACCCCTCTTCGGAGGGGTGCGATGGCGCACGACGACAGCGTGGCCCCGGCCGTGGCGGCGCCCGTCGTTCCGATCCCGTCGCTGGAACGCATCTCGTCCGTCGACGTCCTGCGTGGCTGCGCTCTGCTCGGCATTCTGCTTTTGAACATCACCGCATTCGGTCTCCCGGGGGCGGCCTTCAGCGACCCGACGATTGCCGGGGGCGCCACCGGCGCCAACCTGGCTTGGTGGCTGATCGGCCAGATCGTGTTCGAAGGGAAGATGCGGACGATCTTCTCGATGCTGTTCGGAGCCGGCGTGGTGCTGCTCACCTCGCGGGCGGAGCGCAGCGGCGGCGCCGCCGGCATCGCCGACATCTATTACCGGCGGACGATCTGGCTCATCGTGTTCGGGCTCCTGCACGCCTACTTCATCTGGTCGGGCGACATCCTGTACGGCTACGGGGTGGCGGGTCTGTTCCTGTTCCCGTTCAGGAAGCGCCCCGCCGCCTTCCTGATCGCCGCCGGCCTGCTCGTACTGGCGGTCGGCGTGCCCAAACCGATCCGGGAAGGCCGGCGGCTCGACGGGCTGCGCGTCAAGGCGCGCCAGGCGGACGAGGCGGCGTCGGCGGGCAAGCCGCTGACCGACGAGCAGAGGGAAGCCCAGGGCGACTGGCGCGAGACGCTCAAGGAGATGAAGCCGACGCCGGCCCAGGTCCAGGCGGAGATCGACGACCATCGCGCCGGCTACCGGACGCTCTTCCTGCGGCGGATGGACGAAGTATCGGAGGGGCAATCACGCGGCTTCTATCGCTTCGGTTTCTTCGACGTGGCGGGGATGATGCTGCTCGGCATGGGGCTCCTGAAGCTGGGTCTCTTCTCGGCCGCGCGGCCGTACCGCGTGTACGGATCGATGGCGGCCCTCGGATATGCCATCGGGGTGCCGATCAACTGGTACATCGCGCAGCGGGACGCGGCGCACGGCTTCGATCCCGCGCAGATGTTCTTCGGCTGGAGCGGCTACGATCTCGGCCGGCTCTCCGTCGCCCTCGGGCACATCGGTCTCGTCATGATCGTCTGCAAGGCGCGCCTGCTGCGCGGGTTCACCTCGCGCCTGGCGGCCGTCGGGCAGATGGCGCTCAGCAATTACCTGCTCACGTCGCTCCTCTGTACTGCGTTATTCGAAGGGTACGGTTTCGGCCTGTTCGCGCGCCTCCAGAGGGCCCAGCTCCTGTACGTCGTCGTCCCGGTCTGGCTCGTCCAGCTCGGCGCCAGCCCGATCTGGCTGCGCCGCTTTCGCTTCGGACCGATGGAATGGGTCTGGCGATCGCTCACCCACTGGCGGCTCCAGCCGATGCGGCTGGCGCACGGCCGGCCGGCGTCCGCAGAGCCCGCAGCGGCGGCCGGCGCCACGCAGGTCTAGGGGCCCCGGGGGGTGTCGGACTCATTCGTCCGCGATCTCTGGCGCAAGTACCGCGACGACCACGTCTCGATCCTGGTCTCGAGCCTCGCGTACTACACCTTCTTTTCGTTCTTCCCGATGCTCCTGCTCGTCGCATCCCTGATCGGATTCGTGTACGGCATGGGCGAGGAGTACGCGCGCCTGCCCCGGCAGCTCCTGGGTTTCCTGCCGTTCAGCTCCGAGTACATGACCAACGCGCTCGATCGAATCATCCACGCGCGCCGAAGCCTCGGCCTCTTCGGTTCGGTCCTGTTGATCTGGAGCGCCACCGCCGCGTTCGACAACCTGCAGCAGATCCTGAACCGGATCCATCGTGCCCCGAGCATGCGCCCGCTGTGGCGCCGGCGCCTGCTCGGCCTGCTGCTCGGTCTGATCCTCCTGCTGTTCATTCCCCTGTCGATCGGTCTCGGCGCCGTGCGCCCCATGCTCGCCCACGCGCTGGCGCACAATGCGTCCGTGCCGCCGTCGTGGTACTCCGCGCTCGTCACTCTTGGCGCACGGGCGCTCGGGGTCGCCTTCAATTTCCTTCTGCTGATGACCCTGTATCGATTCGGGCCGTCGGTCAGGCGCCGGTACGGTCAGATCTGGGCGGGCGCTCTCACCGGGGCGGTCCTCTGGGAGGCCTCGAAGGCGCTGTTCGGCATCTACGTCAGGTCGCTATCGTCCTACAAGATGCTGTACGGCTCCGTCGGATCGGTGATCGCCGTCCTGCTCTGGTTGTACGTCTCCGGCACCATCTTCGCGCTCGGCGCCGAGATCAGCTTCGTGCTCGACGCGCGGCGTGAGCGGCGTCGCCGGTGAGCCTTGCCGAGAACATTTTTGTTCTCGCCCCATTTGTCGCGGGCATGGCTTGACAGGAACGGTCGCGGTCTCAATCTTTTCCCGCAGCACCCACACCCGCGATTCATCGGGTACGACGCCGGAGGGCGCGACGCCATGTCTGTTGCGCGGATTCTCGTGGTCGACGACGAGGAGGGGAACCGCAGGCTTCTGCGCGCGATCCTCGAGCCCCAGGGCTACGAGGTGCGGGAGGCGGTCGACGGCGAGGAGGCGCTGGCGTCGCTGGCGGAGAGCACTCCCGACCTGGTCCTGCTCGATCTGATGCTGCCCGGGCGCGACGGCTACAGCGTCTGCCGGGAGATCAAGAGCGACCCGCGCACGCGCCTCGTGCCGGTCATCATCCTGACGACGCTCGACCAGATGCAGGACAAGCTGAAGGCGATCGAGCTGGGGGCGGACGATTTTCTGAACAAACCGTTTCACACCCTCGAGCTCACGACCCGCATCCGCTCCCTCCTGTCGCTGAAGCACTTCACCGACGAGTTCGAGCACGCCTCCGGGGTCCTGCAGAGCATCGCCCTGGTGGTCGAGGGGCGCGACCGATACACCGGCGACCACTGCAGGCGCCTGGGCCAGTACGCCGTGCGCATCGGCAAGATCCTCGAGCTGGGTCAGCAGGATCTCGAGACCCTCTGGCTGGGAGGCATTTTCCACGACCTGGGCAAGATCGCCGTCTCCGACGCCGTTCTGAACAAGCCCGCGCCCCTGACGCCCGAGGAGTTCTCTCTCATGAAGACCCACCCCTCGATTGGCGCCAACCTGTGCAAATCGATGCGTACGATGGAACGGGTCCTGCCGCTCATCCGGCATCACCATGAGAAGCTGGACGGCTCCGGGTACCCGGACGGTCTCGCCGGAAAGGACATTCCGCTCCTGGTTCGCATCATCACCGCCGCGGACGTCTACGACGCCCTGGCAACCACCCGACCGTACCGCAAGGCGCTACCCCACGACACCTGCATGAAGATCCTGCGCGAGGAGGTCTCCAGGGGCTGGTGGGACGGGGAGATCGTCGAACTGCTCGACCGCACCCGCACGTCCGGTAAGGCGGCCCTCGAGCTGCCCCTGCACGTCTGATCGGCCCCGCCGCGAGAGACGACGCGCCCGTCGCGGGCGTGAACTCATTCACCGTCCGCAGATTCCCCCGAACGCTGTGATACACTTTCGCAACGCGTAGCCAGGATATCCGCCGCCTCTCTCCTGGCGGCGCTTCCTGACGCCACGAGCCTTCGTCGAGCGTGACCGGGCAGACGCGCAGGCCGGGCTCATTGTGCCCGGGAGCGAACCAACCATGGGAGAGTGAGGAGAATACGATGAGAGAGCGAGTTCGTCGTCTGTTGACGGGGTTTCTTGTCCCGGGTCTGCCGTTCATCTTATTGTGCCTGATCGCGCCGTCGTTCGCGGCGAGCTTCCCTCAGGACAATCCCCCTTTCGTTTCCGCGGGGTCGATCGAAGACGCCCAGAGGGCTCTCGTAAGTCTCGGCCACCTTCAGGCCGGCGGTTACAGACAGGGCGTGACGGACGGCCGCACCACCGCCGCCATCCGTGATTTCCAATCGAGCCACCGCCTGCTCGTCAACGGCGTCCTGGACCAGGACACCATGGCGATGCTGACGAGCCATGGAGGGCTCCGGATTCTGGCGCGCGTCCGGCAGAGCGGCACGTCGGCTCCAGCCGCGCCTTCACCGGGCGCGGCCGGGTCCACGAGCGGCAAAGGGCTGGGCGGTGGCACATCCACCTCCGCTCAGGCGCGCGCTTCCCGGAAGATGCCGGGGACGGCCGGCCCGGTCCCTCTCCTCGCCGGGCTCGGCGGCCTGCTTGCGGCGGTGGGGTTCGCGCTGTGGCGCGGTCATCGTGCCTGAAAAAAAACCACTTGCGGTAAGACCTGCCACCTCGCGGACCATCGGCGGACTCATGATGGCGGTCGGGGCGGCCCTGCTCGTTTACACGGGAGCCGTCACGATGAGGGGATGGGTGTGGCAGGAACGGCACGCCGAACTGTTCGAGGGCGCGCTCCGGCCCGCCGCCCGTCTCGATGGGCCGGCGGGTCCGGCGCCTATCGCAGCTTCCGGGCCGGGGCGGGGCGGCGCGCTCGCCCGGCTGCGCGTCCCGCGGCTCGGCATCGACGTGGTGGTCGCCGAGGGCACGGACCCGCACACGCTGTCCCTGGGGGCCGGGCACCTGGAGGGAAGCGCGCTGCCGGGCCGGCCCGACAACTGCATCATCGCCGGCCACCGCGAGGGCCCGTTCAGGCGCCTGCGAGGCGCCCGCCCGGGAGACCTGGTGGAGATCGCCGAGACGAACGGATTGGAGCGCTACCGGATCGACTCGGTCGAGATCGTCGCAAAGGGCGACACGTGGGCGCTGGCCTCCTCGAACACCCCGCTCCTGACCCTGGTCACCTGCTATCCCTTCCACTACGTCGGGCGCTCTCCGCAGCGCTTCATCGTCCGCGCCGCCCTCATCGACCGGCGATCCTAGGCTTTTGTTGTAGTCTGTCGGCTCCATGGATCGGGGCGCGTCTCCGCGGTTGCAGGCGATCTTCCGTTTCATCGTGGCCCGACGGTGGTGGTGGGTCGCCCTGTACGCGATCCTGTTTCCCGTCGCGATCGGCCAGGCGCTGCGTATCGAGACCGACAACTCGATCGCGCGTCTGATCGTCGAAAGCGACCACGACTTCCAGGACAACCAGGCGTTCCAGCGTCTGTTCCCCGAAGGGGAGCAGGTCTTACTGCTGGCGGAGGCGGCCGATCCGTTCGCTCCTGCGGCGCTGGCAAAGACCGCCGAGATCGAGACGCGTCTGCGGGAGGTCCCGCGCGTGCAGGTCTTCACCGCCCTGGATCTCTACCGCCGCACCCATCCGGGCGGCTTGGAGACGCGGGAGGGGCCGGACGATTTCCGCCGCTTCGCCACCGGAACCGATCTGTTCCGCAGGCAGGGGCTGGTCGGTGCGGACTTCCTCGGCTTGCCGCTCGAGCTGAAGGTCCGTGGCGCGCGCCAGCGCGACGAGACGCTGGCGGCGATCGACCGCGCGCTCGCGCCGATCGAGGCTGCGCCGGCGCCCCTTCGGGGCATCCGCAGAATCGGCGGCCCCTACGTCGACGCTTACCTGGAGGCCGAAACGGCGCGCGCCAGCCAGAGATACTTCCCGCTGTTCGGTCTGTTCGTGATCGGTATTGTTCTTGTCCTGTACCGCTCGGCGCGGACGCTCGCCGCGTTCCTGCTGACCCTGGCGGTCTCGGTGGCGCTCACGGTGGCGTTCGGACGCACCGTCGGGTTCACCTTCACCATCGTCTCGTCCCTCGTTCCTCTGACGGTCCTGATCACCTGCACCGCGGCCCTGGTCTACATCCAGTCGCGGTTCGCGGAGAACCCCGGCGACGCCCCCCTCGACGAGCACCAGGTCTTCACCCTGGCGAACAAGTTCGTCGCCACCTCCGCCTCGATCGTCGCCGCCGCGATCGGCTTCGCCGCCCTGGCGGTGTCGGGGATCCGACCGATCCGCCAGATGGGGCTGTGGGTGGCGGGCGGTCTGCTGCTGACGTGGGCGGTGGTCTTCACGCTGTTCCCGGCCCTGCAGAGGATTCTGAAGACCCCGACACTGCGCCGCCGCACCGGCGCGGGGCGGGTGCTCCTGCGTCTGTTCGACTCGCTGCCGGGTTTCTCCTACCGCTGGCGCCGGGTCATACTGGCCCTCACGGCCCTCATCATGATCGCCGGCGTCCTGGCCCTGACCGGAGTTCCGGGCCGGCTGGCGCCGATGGACCTGGAGACCGACGCGCTCGATTACATCGACCACGAACTGCCGATCTACCGGGACACGCGGCGTTTCGAGCAGGCGATCTCCGGCTTGTCGGTCGTGCAGGTCTGGGTCAGGACCCCGGAAGGAGGCGCCGTCGCCCCCCAAGTGCTGCGCGGCCTGGAACAGTTCGCGCGTGCGCTCGAAACCGACCCGCGTGTCGGTTCAGTCCTCGGTCCCACCACGACGCTGCGGTTCATGGGCTACGTCTCCGGACGCGGCGATCGCCTGTCCGATGACCCCGCGGCGTGGCCCGCGCTGGCCGCGCAGCTCGAGCAGCTCCTCATGCAGGAGCCGGCGCTGCGCGCCTACGTCGACGTCGGCTCGCTGGCGGAGGCACGCCTCACCATCGTCTACCACGGACGGCAGTTCGACAACATCGAGGCTCTGCGGTCGTTCGTGCAGGCGGGCTGGGCCGGGGCGGCCGCGCGCGTCCCCGCACTGTCGCTGTGCCGGATGAGCGTCGTCGGCGACGGCCTGCTGCAGGCGAAGATCGCCCGCTACCTCGTGCCGACCCTGACCGAGAGCTTCGGGCTCACCGTGCTCATCATCTTCCTGGCCTTCCTCTTCGTGTTCCGCAGCGGGGCGGCGCGCCTGCTGGCGATGATTCCTTCGGTGTTCGCCATCCTGGCGATGTTCCTGGTCATGCGACTCACCGGCATCCCGCTCAACGTGGCGACCATCCTGATCGCCTCGACCGTTTTGGGCGCCTCCGAGAACGACCAGATCCATTTCTTCTACCACTTCCAGGAGCGGCGGGGCGCCGCCAGCGCCGAGCAGGCCCTGCGTCATTCCCTGTTCGTCGCCGGGAGAGCCATCCTGTTCGCCACCCTGATCAACGCCGGCGGCTTTCTAGCCCTGGCCCTTTCCGGTCTCCCGCCCATGCGTCAGTTCGGCGTCCTGGCGGCCAGCGCCTTCGTGCTCTCGATGCTGGCCAGCCTCACCGCGCTGCCCGCATCGCTCTGGATCGTGTTTCGCGAGCGGCCCGACGCTTGAGTCGGGGAGGCTCAGCCTGCCAGACGCTCGCCCAGCCAGGCACCGAGGTCGGCGATTTCCTCGAGGCAGACCTCGTGCTGCATCGGGTAGGCCTTCCAGACGACCGGATACCCGAGCGCCACGAGACGGTCCCGGGTCTTTTCGCCGTGCTCGACGGGGATGAGCGGGTCGTCGGTTCCGTGCGCCTGGAAGATCGGGATTCCGGAGTTCGCGTCACTGAGCTCCGATTCGAGCGCCGCCCCGCCCGCCAGCAAGGTCGAGAGCGCGGCGACGCCGGCCAGGGTCTCGGGGTAGCGCAGCGCGACGTGGAGGGCGATGGTGCCGCCCTGCGAAAACCCGGCGAGTGCGATGCGGCTGCTGGCGATCCCGCGGGCGCGCTCCCGGTCGACCAGGCCCGTGACCTGCGCCACCGACTCGCGGATCCCCCTCGCGTCGTCCTTGCCGCGGAATTCGAGATCGGTGATGTCGAACCACGCGCGCATGATGAGCCCCATGTTGATAGTCACGGCCCGGAGCGGCGCATGCGGAAACACGAAGCGCACCCCGGACCCCTGGAGACCGAGCGAAGGAACGATCGGCTCGAAATCATGGCCGTCGGCGCCGAGGCCGTGCAGCCAGATCACCGCGCTCTGGACCGACCCGCCGGTCTCGACCTCGACGCACTGCAACACGTCGGTCACGGTCGCGAGGATACCACGCGTGGGACAGGCTCCCCGGCCTGGCCTTCAGCGTGACTGGTCCCACCAGACGCGCCACGCCGCCGGGTCCTTGCCGAACGATCGGCCCGTGATGTCGCGCAAGGCGTGGGACACGAAACCGCGTGTCGTGTCGTCGGTGCCCGGCTCGTTCCCGTGCCAGCCGTCCACCTTGCGCTCGATCCAGCTCAATGGCCCCTTGATAATGGTTCGTCGCGCGCGGCAGGAGCCGCATCACCTGCTCCTGCGGCGGAAGCCCTTCGATCTCCTCCACCTCGTGGTCGGAGAAGACGGCGGGCGAAGCGGGCACCGGTTCGCCCGCAAGACCGATGACGCGGGCGAATTGCTCCCACGCTCCCAGGGCGATCTCCGGATGGATGGCAAGGAGCACGACGATCATCACAGCGACGGCGACGATCCCTCTGGACCAAAACGCTTTCCACTGCTGGGCGATAGCCAGGCGAACCTCCCCCGGGCGATCACGGTTACGTCACGATCGCGCCTTCCCTGGCGCTTCTCAATGGGTAGGTTCCGGAGACGGGGAGGGCAAGCGCCGAGGCAAAAAAAGAGCGCCGGGCTCCGTTCGCGAACGCGGCGCTCCTATTCGTGTGCGAGATGTTTAGGGCAGCGGCTCGTCCGGGCTGGACTTGCCCGGAGGGAGAACCGTCTGGCAGAACTTGGCGCACCCTGAGCAGTTCTGGGTATGCGGGTCGCAGTTGGTCGCCGCGTCGCAGCAGTCGTTGCACTGCCCGCGGTTGCGCAGCTCCAGGCACTGCGTCGGCAGGCCGATCGCGTCCGGCACAGCCGATGCGGCGCTCGTGCTCATCCCCGCCACGGCGGCGAGCTGGTCGGCCCGTCCCGCGGAAACCGCGCTGTCGGGCCGGGACGTCGAGGTGCGCACGCCGAGCTCGGTCAGAATGCGCGCGGCGGCTCCTTCCGTCAGGCCGGCACTCAGATTGCTTCCGACCTGAACCCCGAGCGACTTCAGCGAATCGACGGCGGTGCGCTGATCTGTCACCGGTGTCCCCAGCGCCTTGGACAGCTTGACTGCGAAATCTCCGACCGTAACTGTGGGCTTCTGGGCCCCGGTCGTTGCGGCGAAAATGGTCGCGGTCAGCGCGGCGCCGACCAGCAGGCCCAGGGCAGACTTCCTAGTCAGCATGGGGCTCCTCCCCCTCAAGTGTTTGATGGCCCGTCTCTCCCACGGGTGTCCACCTCAAATTAAGCGAGGTTGCCGGAATCTACTTTCAAATGGAGCCATCGTCAAGTGCATCTCCGGCAGAAGTTTCCGCGCCGGTGGCGATTTATTGCTTATCCGGCATGTTTTAGGGTCGCAGATCTCAATCCACGTTCCACCTCAGGGCAGCGGCTCGTCCGGGCTCGACTTCCCCGGTGGCAGCACCGCGTGGCAGAAAACGGTGCAGCCGTTGTTGTCCACGATGCCCTGTGCGCTGAGCGCATCGTGGCAACAGTTGATGCACTGCCCGCGATCCTTCTCCTCCAGGCACTGGGTCGGCAGCGGCGTGCTGGTCGGCAGCCCGGAAGAGGCTCCGACGCTAAGCCCGGCCAGGGCGGCGAATTGGTCGGCCTTTTTCGCCGAGACCGGGCTGTCCGACCGGCTGGCCGTCGTGCGCAGTCCCAGCTCCCCGAGGATCCGCGCGGCAACTCCCTCGGTCAGACCCGCGCCCAGGTCGTTCCCGACCTTGACGCCGAGCGACTTCAGCGCTTCGGCGGCGGCACGCTGGTCCGTCGCCGGCTTGCCCAGCGCCTTCGTCAGCTTCACCGCGAAATCGCCCACGGTGACCGCCGGCTTCTGGACTCCGCTCGTGGCGGCAAGCGCGCTTGCCGACAGCACCGCTCCGATCAACACGACAAGGGCAGACTTCTTCGTGATCATAAGGCTCCTTCCTCTCAGGTGATTGACGACCCGTTTCGCACAGGCGATGGCCTCAATTGAAGAATTGCCCGAAGTGTACTTTCAAGGTCCGTGGACGTCAAGCCTCTCCCTGATTTCAGCGGGCCGTCGCTGCGGCCTGTGGGACGACGACGCCATCCAGGTTCAGCTCGCGGGCCTTGCGGCCGAGAGCGGCGAGATCGCCGCCCACGAGCGCCTGCCACTCGGTCTCGAGCGCGTCGAGCTCCTTGACCTGGCCGGCGAACACCTCGCGCATCCCCTGGGTCGGGGCGCCGGTGCCGTCCGTGGCGAACGACAGGAGCGGGCTCATGCGCGAGTAGAGGCGCGCCCCCTTGGCCAGGACGTCGTACTCGACCTGGGCCTTGGGGTTGTGGAACTTCTCCTCCAGCGCATCGCACTTGCCCGCCAGATCCTGCGCCGCCTTCGTCCAGTCGGCGGCGCGCGCATTCCCGTTCAGGGCGTCGGTCTTCAGCCGGATCTGATCGCGGACCGAGCGGATCTGCGCCACGATGCCGGACAGCCGGGTGACCTGCGCCTGCACCTGCCGCGCGAACTTGAGCTGCTCCTCCAGGTCGGCCGCCGGCAGCGGCAGACGTGGATCCGCCCGTACCTCGACCGGCGTGGCGTAGGAGGTCCCCTCGACGGTGAGGCGGGCGGTGTAGGGGCCGGGGTTGGCCCGCGGCGCGGCCTCGGCGTTCCCCTCGTTCTTCGCCTTCTTGATCTTCGCGGCGCTCTCGTAGGACAGGTCCCAGGCGATCCGCTGCACTCCGGCTTCGACGGAAAGCACCGGCTTCTTGTGTTCTTTGTAAGGAGCGTCCGGGGCGTCCTCTTCCTCCTCCGGCGTCTCCTTCTTGTTCGTCAGGGTCCTCACCACCGCCCCGCCCGCATCCAGGATCTCGAGCTTGATGTCCCCGTCCACCTTCTTCTTCAGGTAATAGTTGATCACGGCGCCCTCGGGCGGGTTCTCGCCCGCCCCGTCGCCGTGGAACGAGCCGCGGTACTCCCAGCGGATCGCCGGTTGCGCCGGGAAGATGTGCGCCGGCTCGCCGGCGACTTCCTTCGACCACTGCCGGATCGGGGTCAAGTCGTCGAGGATCCACATCGAGCGGCCGTGTGTGCCGAGCACCAGATCGTTGTTCTTGACGAGGAGATCGTGCACGGCGACCGTCGGCAGATTGAGGCCGAGCACCCGCCAGGTGGCGCCGTCATCTGCCGAGAACGACACACCCCGTTCGGTCCCCAGATAGAGTAGACCGCGCCTCTGCGGGTCCTCGCGGACCGCGTGCAGGTAGACATCCCTGGGGAGCCCGCCGGCGAGGCTCTTCCAGGTCCTGCCGAAGTCCACCGTCTTCCAGAGGTAGGGGCGCGCGTCATCGAGACGGTGGGCGTCCACCACGACGTATGCCGTGCCGGCGTGGAACGGCGACGGCTCGATGAGACTGACCGTACCCCACTCCGGGATCCCCTTGATGTTCGGCGTGACGTCGGTCCAGTGCCCGCCGCCATCGCGCGTGACGTGCACCAGACCGTCATCGCTCCCCACCCAGATGATCCCCTTCTGACGCGGCGACTCGGCGATCGCGAAGACCGTGCAGTACCACTCCACGCCGGTGTTGTCGCCGGTGATCGGTCCGCCCGACCATTTCTGCTTCGTCGTGTCGTTGCGCGTCAGGTCCGGGCTGATCGCCTTCCAGGTCTGCCCGCCGTCCTCGGTCCTGAACAGCACGTTGGCGCCGTGATAGACGACTTTCGGATCGTGCGGCGACACCAGGATGGGCGCCGTCCACTGGAAGCGGTAACGATTGTCCCCCGCTCCGTGCCCGGACCAGTTCTCTGGATAGATCGACACGTTGCGCGCCATCCCGGTGCGCTGGTCGTACCTCGTGATGATCCCGAAGTATTCGCCGGCGTAGACGATCCTCGGGTCGGATGGATCCGGCGCGGTCCATCCAGCCTCGCCGCCTCCGACGTCGTGCCAGTCGGCATTGGCGATGCCACCGGAGTGCAGGCTGTTGCTCGGGCACGAGGCGGTGCCGAGATCCTGCATCGCGCCCGAGACGCGGTAGGGCACGGAGCTGTCCGCCGCCACGTGGTAGAACTGCCCGAGGGGCAGGGGCGGCGCGTACCAGGTCTCGCCACCGTCCCAGGACAGGTCGACGCCCCCGTCGTTGCCGCCGATCAGACGCCGGGAATTCTTCGGATCGATCCAGATGTCATGGTGGTCGCCGTGGTGCGCGCCCTTAATCTTCTTGATCGTCTTGCCCCCGTCCAGCGTCCGCAGCATCGGCACCTGCGGGAACCACACGACGTCGGCGCGGGCGGGATCGACCGTCATCGTCGAGTAGTACCACGGGCGCTGCCGCAGGGCGTGGTGGTCGCTCACCAGCTCCCACGAGTCGCCCCCGTCGTCGGAGCGGAACAGACCGCCCTTCTCCGCCTCGATCAGGGCATAGACGCGCCGTCCGTCCGACGGCGCCACCGCCACACCGACCTTCCCCCAGATCCCCTCGGGCAGGCCATGCTCCGTGAGCTGCTTCCAGGTGTCGCCCCCGTCGCGCGACATGTAGAGACCGCTGCCGGGGCCGCCGCTGGTCATCTCCCACGGACGCCGGCGCGCCTGCCACAGACCCGCGAACAGGACGTTCGGGTTGGACGGGTCGAAGCAGACGTCCGAGGCGCCCGTGTCGGCGTCCTTCTTCAGAACCTGCTGCCACGTCCTGCCCCCGTCCTTCGTCCTGTAGACGCCCCGCTCGGGGTTCGGGCCGAAGGCGTGCCCGAGCACGGCGGCGA
>DAISWT010000021.1:0-15402 GCA_036826235.1 Acidobacteriota bacterium
GGCGGCAGGCCCGGCGCCTCAGGCCGGCCGTGCAGCCGGAATCACGAACGGCGGCGGGATAGGCCCCGCCGCACCCCCGGGCCGCGCGAGGACGACCAGCGACAGGTCGTCGTGCGGCCGCTCCCCTCCGAGAAAGGCGGTCACCTGGTCGATCAGGAGCCCCACCGCATGCTCGGCGGTGAGACCGCGCAGACGCGGCAGAAGGGCGCGCAGGCGTTCGGCGCCGAACTCCTCGTCGGCGGCGTTTCTGGCCTCGGTCAGGCCGTCGGAGTAGACCACCAGCGCGTCACCCGGCTGGAGCAGCAGGTCCCCCTCCTTGTAGATCGTGCCGGCCATCATCCCCAGCGGAATCGCCGAGGCCTCCAGCGTCTCGATCGCCGAGGCGCGCAGGACGAACGGCGGGTTGTGCCCGGCATTGAGGAACCGCAGCCGCCCCGTGGCGGTGTCGATCTCGCAATAGAACATCGTGGCGAAGCGGTTGTCGATCCCATCCCGGTGCAGGATGGAGTTGAGCTGCGCCCCCAGGTCGCTCAGTGAGGGGCAGTCGAGCGACAGGGCCCGCAGGGTCGCCTGCAGTTTCGCGGTCAAGAGCGCGGCGCCGAGCCCCTTCCCCGCGACGTCTCCCAGGACCACGCCGAGACGGCCACCGGGCAGCTCGATGTAATCGACCAGGTCGGCGCCGACGTCGTTCGCCGGCTGCATGAACGACCAGAGCGACCAGCCGCCGGGCTGGGGGTGGGTCCGTGGAAGGAGCGCGAGCTGCACCTGCCGGGCGATCTCGATCTCGTCGCGTGCCGCCACCTTCTCCATCAGCTCGAGCATCAGCACCAGCAGCAGGATCAGGAACCCCCAGAAGCGCAGGTCGGTCTCGAGTTTGTCCCCGTCGGGGAGGTTCAGGTGGACCTGACCCAGGAAGCACATCACCAGGGAGGCGAACAGCGCCAGGCGGCGTCCCGGAGACAGCTTGGCGAGGAGGCTCTTGAGCAGCCAGCCGAGAAGCTTGAAGGTCCGCCGCACCCGGCCCATGGCGGCGAGCTGCGTCCGCCTCTCCTCGTCGAGGTAGAAGCGGTACAGCCGCTTCAGGTCCTGGCGGAAATTGCTGGGCAGGTCGGTCGGGCGCAGATCCTTGAACAGGACGTCGCGCAGACGCGGCGAGGAGCCGGCGGCGTCGCGGCCGTTGCCGTTCGACTTCCTGGCCCGGCGACCCGCCTTCCTTGAACGACGTGCCGGCTGCTCCGTGCCCGCCCCTTCCTGCTCCATGCACCGATCCTACAACACGCGGACGGGCTGCTAACGCTGCCAGAAGAACGGGCCGAGCGGCCTCTTCTCCGGCCAGACCTCATCCATGGTCGAGGCGTCGTAGAGGACGCCGCCCTTCATCGTGTAGGCGACATTCTGCGTCTGGCGGATGTCGGATAACGGATCCCCGTCGATCACGACCAGGTCGGCGAGCTTGCCGGCCTCGAGCGAGCCGAGGTCCTTGCCAAAGCCGAGGGCTTCGGCGCCGCTCCAGGTGGCAGTCCTCAGCGCCTCCATCGGCGTCATGGCGTTGCCGATGGTAAACGCCCACATCTCCCAATGGGCGCCGAGACCCTGCAGCTGGCCGTGCGCCCCCAGGGCGACCCGGCCGCCAGCGCGGGCGACGCGCGCCGCGCCGTTGGCGACCGTCGGGAACTGGAAGTCCTCCTCGGGATAGTGGATGCTGCGCCGGCCGAGGCCGTCGAGCATCTCGTGAGGGGTGAACCGGCGCAGGCGGACGTCGTCGTGCGGGTTGGCGTGCTGGTACCAGTAGTACTCGGCCGTCGGGCCGCCGTACGAGACGATGAGCGTCGGCGTGTAGTTCGTCCCCGAGCGCGCCGCGAGGGTGACCACGTCCTTGTAGATGCGCACCGGCAGCGAGTGCTCCAGGCCGGTGAAACCGTCGAGCATGTTGGTCAGGTCGGTGTGCAGCTCGCCGGCGCCCTCCATGGTCGCGCCGATCCCTTCTTGGCGCGCTGCCTCGATGAACCAGATGCGCTGCTCCCGGCGCGGCTGCTGGTAGACCTTCAGCCAGTGCGTGCCGTAGGTCTTCATCCGCCGCACGGCGTGCACGGCGTCCTCGAGGCTGTCGACCTTGGTGTACTGCGCCGCCTGCGCGCCGCCGTAGAGGACGTCGCCGCTGCTGTAGATGCGCGGGCCGATCAGCTCCCCCGCCTCGACCATCTCCCCTTCCGCGAACACATCCAGGCTGTGCGCCGACGGGTCGTGGATCGTGGTCACCCCGTATGCCAGATTGGTGACGTACTCCCATTTCTTGTCCGGGAAGATCTCGAACCCCGAGTAGTGCAGGTGCGCGTGCACGTCGACCAGCCCGGGGATGACCGTCTTGCCGCCGACGTCGATCACCGTGGCGCCGGCCGGGGCCTGCACCGAGCCGGTCCGGCCGATCGCGGCGATCCGGTCGCCGGTCACCACGATGTCGGCGCGCTCCAGCACCTCGTCCCCCTTCATGGTGACGGCGCGCGCGTTCTTCAGGACGATCGATCCCTTCGGCCGCGGCTTCGCCGCCACCAGGGTGATCGGGATGGCCTCGGGCTTCGGCAACTCCGTACCGGTCTCCTTCCCAGCCTCGAGCTTCCCGGGCGCCTCGGCGCTCTCCTTCGCTTTCTCCTCCTGCGCCTTCTTCAGGATCGCCTCGCGCACCCGGTCGAGACGCTGGCGGTAGATGGTGCTGCCCATGCCCCAGACGATGGTCGAGCCTCCGTCGGCCCAGCCGACGTAGCCGCCCCCCTCGGTGCTGAGACGGTAGACCGGCACCGCGGTCTTCTCTCCGCCGATCTCGACCGGGTCCTTGCCGGCGCGCGGCAGCGCGACGACGTGCACGTCGTCCTGGCTGACGTACGCCACCCAGGCGCCGTCCGGCGACGGCACGGCGTCCTCCGCCTGCACGAAGCGCAGGTGGTGCTGCTTGTCGGTGCCATCGAGGCGGACCGACACGAGATCGACCTTGCGGTCGCCGCCCGGCTCGGAGGGCGGGACCTCCTCTTCGAAGAAGATCCGCTCCCCGTCCGGGCTCCAGGCCGGGACCGGGTGGAAGCGCAGCGTCTCCCCGGGCGACACGGCGGTGACCGCGACGGGGTCGGCGCCGCCAGCCGGCGGTTCGGACGGCAGCCAGCGGATCTCGTAGTACGGGTCGAACTCGGGCTGCTGGCCACGCAGCTCGGCGCCGCTTCCGGCGACCAGGGCGATTCGATCGCCCTTCGGCGACCAGGCGGGATTGACGTAGTGCCCCGCGGAGCGCGTCAGACGCACCGGCGCTCCGCCGCCCGTCTTCACCTTCCAGACATGCCCCATGCCGGTGTCCGACCAGGTGACGTAGGCGATGAACCGGCCGTCGGGCGAGAACTCGGGGGCGTACTCGCGGAGCGTGTCCTTCGTCAGGCGGCGCGGCTTCCCGGCCTTGCCGGTGCCGTCGAGATCGCACAGCCAGATCTTCCCGAGGGCGTCGAACGCCAGGAGCCGCCCGTCCGGCGACAGGGTCGGCCAGCGCAGCAGCTTCACGGTCAGGTCCGGCCCGCCGACCGGCTCCTCCACGCGCAGCAGCGGGCGCAGGTCGAGCGACACGTCGACCGTGAACGGGACAATGCCGTCGGCGCCGGTGGCGAGGTCGAGACGGTGGATCTTGCCGCCGGTCCAGTACAGGTACGACTTGCCGTCCGGCGTGAAGGCGGAGGCCGGGAGCACGTCCATCTGGGCGAAGCCCTCCTGGTCGTCGCGCGGCAGCTCGCGCGACAGGACCCTCTCCGCCCCGGTCGCCAGGTCGCGCGCGTACAGCAGGTTGAGCGCGTCGGAGCGGCGCGCGTACACCAGCCGTTTTCCGTCCGGCGACAGCGCCGGCCGCAGGCCGCCGTCGGGCGCGGTCGTCAGCTTGATCAACTCGCCCGTCCTCCGGTCGAAGCGGTACACGTGCCACAGGCCGTTCGACATGTCCGGCGTGTAGGAGAAGTCGGCTTTGCGCCCGGTCAGGTAGACGTAACGGCCGTCGGGGCTCGCGACCGGGCCGGCCGAGGTGTCCAGCTTGTCCTTGGAGATCACCTTGATCCCCGTGCCGCCATCGCGGTGGTACATCCAGATCTCCACCGGCGGGATGCCGGCCTTCGAGGTGTCTTCGCGCCGCGCCAGCACGTACAGCCCGTCCGGCGTCCAGGAGGGCGATGACAAGGTCGCGTCCTTCTCCTCCGTAAGGGCGCGGGGCGACGAGCCGTCGGCCCCCATCAACCAGAGGTCCATGTTCCCGCCGCGGTCGCTGCAGAAGACGACCGTCCTGCCATCCGGCGAGTAGCGCGGCGCGTAGTCCCAGGCGGGACCCGAGGTCATCCGCACGGCCTTGCCGCCCGCGATGCCGACCCGGTAGATGTCGCCCAGGAGGTCGAACAGGATCGTCCCGCCGTCCGGCGAGACGTCCACGTCCATCCAGGTGCCCTCGTCGGTGGTGAATTCCACCCTGCGGGCGTTCTCGGGGACGGCGTTGACGTCGAGCTTCGCCGGCTTCTTCGCATCGCCCTGTACGCCGGACGCCTTCTCCTCCGCCGCCCCCGGGGCCTGGGGGAGCGCGAGGACGAACAGGACAAGGAGCGCCGGCCACGGAACCACGCGCCGCAAACGGATCATCGTCGGACGCCTCATGTTGAGGTTGCGTTCACTCGTTCAGCAGGGGGTCGAAGCGGCGGATGATATCATGCATGCACATGGAACACCTGATCGTCCGTTACGGCCTGGCGGTGGTGTTCTTCGGCGCCGCCGTCGAGGGCGACGTGACGATGATCCTGGCGGGGGTCACGGCCCACATCGGCCTGTTCCCGCTCCCCTCGGCGATCGCTCTGGGGGCCCTGGGCGGGATGGCGGGCGACAGTTTCTTCTACGCTCTCGGCAGGCGGCACTCTGGAAGTCTCCGGACGAGCGCGCTCTACCGCAAGGCCGAGCCGGCGATCGAGCGCTTCACCGGCCGCGTCGGCGAGCTGCAGATCGGTCTGGCCCGCTTCGTCTACGGGACACGCATGGCCTCGATGCTGTTCTGGGGGGTGAAGGGCCTGCCGTTCTGGCGGTTCGCCCTGATCGACGCGGCAGGCTGCGCCCTTTGGGCGGCGGTCCTGGGTGGGCTGGGCTACTCGCTGAGCAGCAGCGCGGAGCTGGTCATCGGCCGTGTGAAGCGCGCCGAGCTCTGGCTCCTCGCAGGATTCGCCGTGTCGCTCGCCCTGGTCCTGGCCTACCGGAGGGTGGCCCTGCGCCGGCTGTCCTCAGTCAGTGAACCTGATCCCGTGGAGCGTAGGTGAGAGCGCCGTTTTGCGCGTGCGAAACCCCAGGAAGAAATCGGCCCCCCCCGCGTTGCCCGCCCCCACTGAAATATTGTCCAGGCCGATGGCGCCGACGATGAAGTCCGCGACGCCGTCCTTGTTCACGTCGCCCGCCCCGGCCACCGCGCCGCCGAAAAGCGCGTTGGCCTGCGACGCCTGGATGTTGAACGCGGGCGTGGTGGCCAGACCAATTCTGCCGCCGTAAAAGACCCGCACGCTGCCCTCCGCGGCCGCCGACATGTCGCCCACGCGCGGCGCGCCGACGGCGACGTCGGAGATGCCATCGCCGTTGACGTCACCTATACCTGCGACCGACGAGCCGAACTCGGCCGGGTTCTTGTTGCTCTTGGCGTTCCAATCCGGAGACAGACTCAGCCCGGTGGGAGAGCCATAGAAGGCGAGCACCTGGCCGGTGCCCCAGAACGGCGCCCCGACGATCACGTCCGCGATGCCGTTGCCGTTGACGTCGCCCGCCCCGGCGACCGAATAGCCGAGCTGCGCCTGGGTCCTGTTGCTGTCGAAGGTCCAGATCGGGTTGGTGGTGCCTTGGCCGTTCGGGTCGAACAGCGGGCCGGCGTAGACGAAGACGCGCCCCTCGTCAGGGAACCCGGCATTGTCGAACAGCGGAGCGCCGACGATGATGTCGCCGAACCCGTCGCCGTTCACGTCACCCGCCGCGGCCACCGAAAAGCCGTAGGCCGAGGAGAACAGGTGGCTCCCGGCGCTCCACCACGGCGTGGTGGACAGACCGGAGGCCGAACCGAGATAGACGAAGGCTTGGCCCTCGTCGACGTTCACCTGGGTATCAAAGTCCGGGGCCCCGACGATGACGTCCCCATAGCCGTCGTGGTTGACGTCGCCGGCCGAGGCCACCGAAGCGCCGAACGACGCGCCGTTCTGATCGGGCTCCGCGGTCCACGCCGGCACGGTGCTCAGACCGGTCGGCGACCCGAGATAGACGTAGGCGCGCCCCTCGTCGACCTGCACGTTGTCATACAGCTTGGCCCCGATGATGACGTCGGCGTAGCCGTCGCGGTTCACGTCGCCCGCCGACGCGACCGAGTAGCCGAACCAGGCGCCCGCCTGTCCCCCATTGGCCGTCCAGGCGGGCAGGGGCGCGGGCCCGTTGGCGGACCCGAGGAACACGAACGCCCGGCCCTCATCGAAAAAGCCACCATCGAAGCGCGGCGCGCCGACGATCACGTCGGCGTAGCCGTCGCCGTTCACATCGCCCGCCCCGGATACCGAGTTCCCGAAGCGCTCGTCGAACTGATCCCCCAGGGCCTCCCAGGCGGCGGAAACCACCGTCGGATCGACGATCAAGGGGTAGGGATGACCCGCGTCGTGGACCGTGAGCCGCAGGGCGCCCGGAACCAGCCCCAGAGAGGCCCCGACCTGGTTTCCCGCCGCGTCGGCTACCCTGAGCCCGGCGTAGCGGACGGCCCGCCGATCATCCGAGGTGACGAACAAAACGGCGTCGGGGCCGTCCTGGCGCGCCTTGAGGCCGCCGGAATAGGCGACCTCGAGAATCAACGGAGAGCGGCTCTCGCCGGAGCCCGGGCGGGCGTCGATGGTGAATCCCTGCTCGAGGCCGCCGCGATCGTTGACATACCATTCGGTCAATCCGAGGGTTTCGTGACGCTGTTCGATCCGGTTGCCGTCGGTCCTGAAGGCGCCCGGTCGCGCGCCGGCCATCGCGCCCTCGCGGCCGATCCCCTGAAGACGCAGACCGAGCGCCCAGGACGGCCGTTCCTCCGCCCGCGGAGTCACTTGCACACCCCCCGCCTCCATACGGACGCGCAGGTCCTGGGCCCGGTTCGGGGCCGAGAAGACATCGCCCGGGGCGGGGCTGAAGCGGTATTCCGAGCTGAGGATTCCCTGCCAGGCACGGTTCATCCAGTCGCCCGCCTGAACCGCCGCGCTCCCGCCACCGGCCGGGGCACCGGCGCTCGACAGCAAGAGCGTGGTCAGGATCAGGGCTGTCCATAACAGGCTTGAGCGGCGCATGTCTCCCTCCTCGAATCGACCCGGTATGCAGAGTTATTCACGCCGGTATATACGTCAAAAGCCCGTCGCCGGCAACGTCGGGCGATGCGCTATTTCATCGGTCCTGCGCTGCGAGTTGACGCCATGAGGGCGACTGCCTATCCTTCGGCGGCCATGATGAGTCCAAATGAATATTCCGGGCCCGACCGTCGTCCCACCCATTGGAACGCCCCGGTGTCGATCGCGCTCCTGGTCCTGGCGTGCGCTCCCCTGTTCTTCTTCCGACTGGGACGGGCCGGGCTCGGCGATCCCGACGAAGGCCGGAACGCCGAGGCGGCGCGGGAGATCCTGGAAACCGGCGACTGGGTCACGCCGCACCTGGACGGGATCCCCTACCTGGACAAGCCGCCCGCCTTCTTCTGGACGGTCGCCCTGTCGTACCGGCTCCTGGGAGTGGGCGAGCTCGCGGCGCGCGCGCCCTCGGCGCTGTTCGCTCTCGCCGGCATCGCCCTGGTCTCCTGGTTCGCGCGCCGCCGCACCGGGCATGCCGCGGGCTGGCTGGCCGGGATCACGCTGGCGCTCTCACCGCTCTACATCATTTTCGGGCGGATCGTCATCTTCGACATGATGCTGACGTTCTGCATGACGATCAGCGTCCTCTCCGCCTTCGAGGCCATGGAAGGAGCCGGGCCGGAGCACTCCAGCGGACGAGCGCGCGGCCATCTTCCGGGGGCGCTGTTCTTCGCGGCCGCCGGCCTGGGGACGATCACCAAGGGCCCCGTCGCCCTGGTCGTCCCCCTCCTGGTGGCGATTACCTGGGCGCTCGTCAGGCGACGGCCGGCGCGCCTCCTGCGGCTGCGCCTCATGACCGGCGCGGCGATCTACGCCGCCCTGGTCGTTCCCTGGCTGATCCTCGTCGAGACACGCAACCCCGGTTACCTGCATTACGCGATCATCGGGGAGAACTTGCAGCGCATGACCTCGAACAGGTTCGAGACAGCGCGCCCGTTCTACTTCTACGCCAAGGTCGTGCTCCCGGGGCTGTTTCCGTGGATCGTCTATGCCGCCGCTGCCGGGCTGCGACGGGCGCGCGCCCTGCTTCCCCTGTCGGGCGGCGCGGGCGCGCCCCCCTGGCGCGGAGTCTGGTCGCGCCTGGCGGCGGAGACCGACCCGGCCCGACTGGCGGCGCCGTTCGCCGGCTGCTGGCTCGGCGTCCTCCTGCTGTTCTTCTCCTGCATCGCGTCGAAGCGGCCGGCCTACATGGTGCCATGCGCCGTGCCGCTGGCGCTTCTCTGCGGCCGCCTCTGGGCGCGGGCGTTCGGGCGCGCGCGCGAGGAGGATGCCGCCGACGTCGCGGCCGGCGCCCGCTGGGCCGCGGCGATCTGCGCGGCCGGCGCCCTGGCGGCGGTTCTGGCCGGACCGGCCGGAATGGCGCTCGGAATCTCCGACGGCAAGTACGACGTCCTGCTGTCGCGCCGCTTCCTGCTCGGGGCCACCGCCGTCGGCCTAGCCGCCGCGGCCGCACTCCTGTGGGCGACACGATCGATGCGGCGTCCGGCCGCCGCGTTCGCCACCGCCGTCCTGTCGATCGCGGTCGTGGTGCCGCTGTCCCACGCGGCCAGCGCGTACCTCGACACGGCGCGCTCAGCGCGTCCGGTGAGTCGTTTCCTGGCCGGACGCCTGCAGCCGGACGACAGGGTCATCTGCTACGAACAGTACCGCCCGGGGCTCAACTTCTACCTGCGCCGGCCGATCCACCTCGTCACCACCGGCACACCGTTCTCGAGCTGGTACATCAAGCTGCACCTCGACGAGTTCCGTCGCGATCCGTCATTTCCGATGCTCTCCGGCGAGCAGCTGCGCCGCCTCGTCGCCGCACCCGCGCCGGCGATCTACGTCCTGTCGCCGCCCCGCATGTACGACCTCCTGCGCGCCGAGGCGGGTCCGGGGCTGCGCCCCGAACCGATCTATGAAGATCTGGGTGGCGGTCTGTTTGCGAAATGAAAATGACCGACAACCGTGCGGGTCGGCGTCGAATCCTCCAAGATCGAAGCACGCGGCCGTAATCCATGTGGTATGAGTCAATTAGACCGTCGCCTCTCCCCTTCATCCGCACGGTTGTAGGGCATTTTCCCGTGTGGATCCCGTCCGTCCCCGTGCTATCCTGTCTGTCCCACCGTCGCGTCGGGGCGCCGGGCTCGTCGACCTGCCGGAACAATGCAGCGCCCCGGGAGGACCAGAACCAGGCATGTGCGGCATCGTCGGTATCGCTGATCTGCGCGGTCACGGCCGGCCCGACCCGGGGCTGGTGGCGACCATGGCCGACACCATGGCGCACCGCGGCCCCGACGGCTCCTGCGTCGTGGAGGTCGGCGCCGGCCGGGTGGCGCATCTAACGTTTGGCTTCCGCCGTCTGAGCATTCTCGACCTGGGGGCCGGGGCCCGCGCCTACGCCGACGAGGCGGACCGCTTCCGGGTCATCTGCAACGGCGAGATCTACAACGACCCCGAGCTGCGGCGCGGGCTGGTGGCGCGTGGGCACCGGTTCGAGACGCGCTGCGACACCGAGGTCATCCCGCACCTGTACGAGGAGCACGGCCTCGGCTTCGTCGACCACCTGAACGGCATGTTCGCCTTCGCCGTCTTCGACGCGCGCGACAACCGGCTGGTCCTCGGGCGCGATCGCGCCGGCGAGAAGCCGCTCTACTACCTGGAGCAGGACGGCGAGGTGATGTTCGCCTCCGAGATCAAGGCGCTCCTCGCCCACCCGCGCGTCAGCCCCGAGCCCGACCTGCGCGCCCTCACACGCTATCTCCTGTACGGCTACTTCCCGGCGCCGCACACGCCGTTCGCCGGCGTGCGCAAGCTGCCCGCGGGGCATCTCTTGATCGCGGAGAGGGGCCGGCTGCGGATCGAGCCGTACTGGGACCTGCGGCGCTTCTTCCCCGGAGCGGCGCGCGGCGGCGCGCCCGGTGAGCCGCGCGTGTCGGACCCGACGGAGGACGAGGCGGCGCGCCAGGTTCGGCGTCTCCTGGAGGAGGCGGTGCGGCTGCGGCTGCGGGCCGACGTGCCGGTCGGCGTCTTCTTCAGCGGCGGCGTCGATTCAAGCTCGATCGCGGCGCTGGCGGTCGACGCCACCGGCGGCGCCGTGCCGACCTTCACCCTCGGCTTCGACGACCCCGACTTCAACGAGGCCGGTTACGCGCGGCGCGCCGCCACGCATCTCGGCACCGACCACCACGAGATGATCGTCGGCGAAACCGAGATGCTGGAGGCCCTCCTGGCGATGGCGCGCGTTCTCGACGAGCCGCTGGCCGACGCCTCGATCGTCCCCACGCACCTTCTGTCCCGCTTCGCGCGCCAGCACGTCAAGGTGGCGCTGGGGGGCGAGGGCGGCGACGAGCTGTTCGCCGGCTACCCCACCTACATCGGCGATCGCCTGGCGCGCTCCTACGGTCGCCTGCCGGCGCCGCTGCGCCGGCTGCTGCGCCGCGCGGTCGAGGCGATCCCGCCCGCCTTCAACAACGTCGGCACCGAATACTTGCTGAAGAAGTTCGTCGCGGCGGCCGAGCTCCCGCAGGCGGTGCGGCACCAGGTCTGGTTCGGCGCGTTCTCCCCCGACCGCCAGAACGAGCTGCTGTCGCCCGGAGCGCTCGCGGCGCTGGCCGGCTCGCCGGAGAGGTCGAACGATCCTCTGCAGGAGGCGCGGGCCATCGTGGAGACCCTGCCGACCCGCCATCCGCTCGACACCCTGCTCGCGACCGACTTCCTGATGTTCCTGCAGGACGACCTGCTCACGAAGGTGGACCGCGCCTCCATGGCGACGTCCCTCGAGGTGCGCGCGCCGTTCCTGCACCATCCGCTGGTCGAGTACGTGGCCGCGCTCCCGGCCGCGATGAAGCTGCGCCGCTTCACTTCCAAGCACATCCTCAAGAAGGCGATGCGCGACCGTCTGACGCCCGAGATCACCGGCCGCCGCAAGCGCGGCTTCAACATCCCCCTCGCCCGCTTCATGCACCGCGGCCTCCAGCCCCTGATGGAGCGCGCCCTGCACCCCGATCGCGTCCGGGCCGGCGGCATCCTGCGCCCGGACACGGTGACCGCTCTGCTGCGCGAGCACATGGAGCGCCGGCGCGACAACGGCCGCCTGCTCTGGAATCTCCTGATGCTGCAGCTCTGGCAGTCGCGCCACTTCGGCGGCGGGGACCTGCTCTAATCCGGACGCGCTCTCGAGGGACACGCTCGACTCGGCCGGGCGGATCGCCGCCTCGGCCGTCGCCGGCGACCTTCGAACACGCTCTCCCGATGCATGATCAGTGGCGCACTGCCGGCCCGGCGAGCTGCACGATGCCGTTCAAGCGCACCTGCTCGATGAAGATGTTGTGTCCGCTCTTGTGCTTCGGGATGATGAACGCGTAGAGATGTCCTTGATCCGTGATGCACTCCTCGCAGGGAATCAGAACCGTGTTCTGCTGAATCCGGTTCCCTTCCTGGTCGTACACGACGACGTTGTACCCCTGGACGTCGTGCTCGATCGGTGTGAACCAGGTGACGAGGCCCGAGCCTTTCCCGGCGGGGCTGTCGAAGGTCACCGTGATGTCGAGCGGGATGCACTCTCCGCACACGCACGGATTCTGATCCACATTCGGAATCGTCGGGCAGTTGTCGCAGGCGTCGCCGACCCCGTCCCCGTCGGCGTCGGCCTGGTCGGGATTGAACACGAGGGGACAGTTGTCGCGGCAAGAGGGGTACTGGTCTGCGTCCGGGTCGCCCGGGTCGAGGACGTGCGTGCAGGCGCCCGACGCCTGATCACACGAGTCGATCGTGCAGGGATCGCCGTCGTCGCAGTTCAGCGGCGTCGCCGTGCAGACGGCGGACCGGCAGACGTCTCCCCTCGTGCAGGGATTGCCGTCGTCGCACACCGCGCCGTCGTAGGGGAAATGGTTGCAGCCCCCCGACCGCGGGTCGCAGTTGTCAATGGTGCAGGGATTCGAGTCATCGCACGGGGTATCGGTATGCCGGCACTCCCCGCTGGCCGGATCGCAGGTATCGGTCGTGCATGCGTTGCCGTCGTCGCAGTTCCTGAGGATCGTCCCGGGCTGACAGACACCGTCGCGGCAGGTGTCGCCGAGCGTGCAGGCATTGCGGTCGCTGCAGGACGCCGTATTGAAGGTGTGCGAGCAGCCGTCCGGAGAGGCAGGATCGCAGCGATCGTCGGTGCAGAGATTGCCGTCGTCGCAGCGGGAGACTCCCCGGCAATGGCCGGTCGCATCGCACTGGTCCTGGATCGTGCAGGGATCGCCGTCGTCGCAGGGTCCGGACAGCGGAAGATGGTTGCAAATCACGTTGCAGCTGTCGTAGGTGCACGGATTGTGATCGTCGCACAGGTAGGTGAAGACGCACCCGGCGGCCGGATCGCAGGACGCAGAGAAGCAGTGATCGCCGGGGTCGCAGATTCTCGGCGCTCCCCCGAAGCACACCATCTCGCCGTTCGGACCGCAACCGAAACGATCGCCGATCGTGCAGGCGTTGCCGTCGTCGCACGGCGGATCGAGGACGAAGTGCTGGCAGAAACCGTTGCTGCATGAGTCCTGCGTGCACGCCTTCCCGTCGTCACAGTTGATGGGGCGGAAAACGCAGTTCCCGGTCGCCGGGTCGCACGCGTCGTTGGTGCAAAGGTTGCTATCGTCGCAGACCCTGGACGCTCCCTGGCAGGCGATTCCGCCGGACGGGTCCTGCACGCAGACATCCCCCGTCGTGCAGGCCTGCCCATCGTCGCAGGGACTGCCCGGCGTCTCCGGAATCCCGGCGCAGGCGCCGGCGCCGTCGCACCCGTCCGAAAGAGTGCACGGGTTCCGGTCGTCGCAGACCTTGCCCGAAGGCTCGGGGGTGCCGGCGCATCGCGCTCCATCGTCACAGACGTCGTTGGCCGTGCACGTCTTCCCGTCGTCGCATGAGGTCCCGGCGGGGAGGGGGTCGAACACGCACCCGATCGCCGGGTCGCAGGTATCCGTGGTGCACAGGTTCGCGTCGTCGCAGACGATCGGCGCGTGGCCGCATGTCCCCGTGGACGGATCGCACGTATCGGACGTGCACGCGTTTCCGTCATCGCACGGTGGGCAATCGAGGGCGGGACGAGCGCCAGACTTCCCGGTCTCCGGACCCGCACCGCCGGAGGAAGCCGCCATGAGGATCGAGAGGAGTGCCGCCGCAAGAGAGACTCTGAGTCGCCGCGATGACTGTCTCATCGGGTTTCCCTCCATGATTGCGCCCGCATGTAAATGGAACGAGAAGACGTTCCAACCGGGGACATGTTCTCCGTGGTGCTGCATTGCCGAAAAGGTCTTCTGTGGTCGTCGGATGGGGCGTGCCCCCGGTTGATTTTCATGTACGCCCGGTGCTACGGAATGTCAACCGGAAAGTGTCGGGTCGGTGGCGACGGTCAACTGCTCCGAATCGTGGAGTCCAGCCGGTGCGGGCGACGATCTCCGGCCCGGCAACCGGCAGGTCCCGGCGGCGGCGACGTTACGGCGGGTTCCGGCCGAGGGCGGCCAGCGCCTGAGGCAGGGCGAGCCTGGCCCAGGCGGTGTGCATCCCGGCCGACGGGTGCAGGCCGTCCGGCGCGACGGGTGACTCGGACCCCGGGACCCGGGTGGCGCGGGAGATCGGCGTGATGTCGGCGTAACGCGCCCCGGCACGCTCCGTTTCCGCGCGGTTGACGGCGTTGAAGCGGTCGATCAGGGCGGCGATCTGCGCGCGGTCGCGACCTTCGGCGAACGGGGTCGCGCCCCAGTCCGGGATCGACAGGACGACGACGCGTCCGGGCCCCCCGGCGGTGAAGGCGGCGGCGCGCCGCAGCAGCGCGCGGAACTCCAGGCGGTACGTCTCGACCTCCCCGCCGCGATACTGATCGTTCACGCCGATGAGAAGTGAGACCAGATCGAAGCGCCCGGCGGGCGCCGCCCGAACGATGCCGGCCGTGAGCTCGGCGGCGGTCCAGCCCGTGCGGGCGACGACCTGCGGATCGGCGACCGCCGCGCCGCCCCGGCGCAGGAGCGCCGCGAGCTGGGCGGGCCAGCTCTCCCCGGCGCTCACGCCCTCGCCGCAGGTGTAGGAGTCGCCGAGCGCCAGGTAACGAGCGGGCTCATTCATGCCGCAGGGCGACCATCGGATCGACCCTGGCCGCCTCCCTGACCGGCAGGATCGCCGGGCTGATCCCGGACGATCGCATAGAGCACCAGATCGATGGTCCGGCCGTCCTTGGTCACCGCCTTCTTGAGAGTCGCCTCGCGCGTGAAGCCCGCCTTCTCGAGGACACGCATCGAGGCCGGGTTCCATTCGAAGGCGCCGGCGTACAGCCGGCTGATGGAGAGAGTGGCGAAGGCGTGATCGACCATGGCACGCGCCGCTTCCGTCGCGATGCCGTGGCCCCAGTGCTCCTCCCCCAGCCAGTAGCCGATCTCGGCCGACCGGCGCCAGATATCGTTCTTGAGGGTCAAGCCGATGCCGCCGACCGCTTCGCCGCCGACGGCGATCGCGAAATGGGTCTCCGGGACGGCGCCGGTCGCGACGGCAATCCACTTTTTGGCGTCGGCGAGCGTGTAGGGGTGCGGAAAGCGGTCCCGCAGGTTGAGCCACACCTTGCGGTTGTTCGCGTGGCGGGCAATCGATCCGGCGTCCCGCGGCCTGAAGCCACGGATGGAGCAGCGCGACAGGACGATCTCCACTCTCCCACCTCGGCCTCTATCGTACCGGATGATCGGCTCCACACGTGAGGGTCACCACGGGACGTGGGAGGGGAGGCCGGAACGAGCGGCAGGCCGCGGTGCGGCCTGCCGCTCGCGGCGCGTCAATCGCCAGGCGTCCTTGAGTTGCCTCGGAGCGTGTGTTACGCTCCAAAGCCTGTCGCGGCCCGCTCACGGAGGGCCGCAGGGAGCCGCTTCCTTGCCGCACCCACGCGCCGGCCGCGTCGCCGCGGCCACCCGATTGATCGCGCTTGCGCTGATCGTCCTCGCCGGGCGCACGCCCTCTCCCGCCGGGGCCCAGGGCCAGCCCCTGCGCTTCACCGTCAAGACGATCGAGA
>DAISWT010000022.1:0-8917 GCA_036826235.1 Acidobacteriota bacterium
GGCAACGTTGCGATATGAGTCACTTTTGGGTTGTCAGGGCTTTCCCTGTCTTTCATGGCACCGCTGATCATACCCGCAAACACCGCTGCCACGAGCATTGCCATCGCTCCACGAAGTTGTACGCCAGACCGCGAACGATCCCCGGATCTAGTAGTGACCGTAGAGGCACGAGTTCTAACCTCCTTCAGTCCGTCGTGTGCCCACTGGTGTAGCGGTTCGATGCGCAGGGCCTCCATACACACCGCCCCCGCCTCGGCCAGCCCCGCGGCGCGCCGCAGGATGGCGACCCGCAGCGCCGCGATGTCGCCGGCCGCCGCGATCAGGTGGTACCCGTCTCCCGCCAGAGGGAAGGCGCGCGCCAGCACGAAGGTGAGGCCGTCGATCCCGGCCGCGACGGTGTGGTGGAGCGGGAGACCGGCCGCCTCCGGGCCGAACAGCAGCGCGGCGCGCCCGGACGCGCGCGTCCCGAAGATCCCGAGAATGCCATGGGACCGGCCGCGGTCCTCGACCCGGACCTCCTCGCGGAAGGTGTACCGATCGATGTACCCGGCGACGGCGGCGCCCCGGCCCGCGCCGGTCAGGCAGACAAGACGATCCTCCAGGCGGTGCAGCGTGACCAGGTCGACGATGCGGCCCTTGCCGGTCAGGAAGGCCGCCGCCGTCCCCTGCCCCGGCCGGAGCGACCGGACGTCGTTGGTGGTGAGGCGGTGCAGGAGATCGAGCGCGTCCTTTCCGGTGATCTCCAGGCGGCCGAGCTCCGACCTGTCGGCGAGAACCGCGTCCGCGTGGGCCGCCCGGTATTCGTCGGCGGCGGCCGGGACGTCCGGCATCGGGCTCATAGCACCGCGAACTCGACCGGCGGGCGGTGCGGGATGACGCCGATCTGGTGGCCCCGCGCCAGAAACGTCTCGATCGCCCGGCGCCCGCGCGGGCCGTAGTCGAGCGTGTCCTCGTTGACGTACATGCCGACGAAGCGGTCGGCGAGCGGCCGGGCAAGGCCACGGCCGAAATCGAGCGCGTAGTCGAGCGCTTCCCGCCGGTGGGTGAGTCCGTACTCGATGCTTCTCCTGAACGCCGCGCCGATCGCGGCGATCGCCTCCGGCCCGAGGTCTCGGCGAATGGCGTTCCCCCCCAGGGGAAGCGGCAGACCGGTCTCGCGCTTCCACCACTCTCCCAGATCGAGAACCTTGTGCGCGCCGCTCTGCCCGTAGGTGAGCTGGCCCTCGTGGATCAGGAGCCCCGCCTCCGACGCGCCGTCCGCCACCGACTCCAGAATCCGATCGAACGGAACGATCTCGGTCCGTACGTCGCCCAGGGCCAGACGCAGCGCCAGGCTGGCCGATGTCAGCCGCCCCGGCACCGCGATCGTCATGTCCCTGACCTCGTCGAGGGTCGCTGGCCGGCGCGCGATCACGATCGGCCCGTAGCCGTCCCCCATGCTGGCGCCGCACGGCAGGAGCAGGTAACGTTCCGAGAGGTAGGCGTAGGCGTGGAACGACACCGCCGTGACCTCGATCGCCCCGTCCAGGGCCAGACGGTTGAGGCTCTCGATGTCCTGCAGGACCTGGACGATCGCGTAGCCGTCCGCCTCCACTTTCCCGGAGGCCAGCCCGTAGAACATGAAGGCGTCGTCCGGGTCAGGACTGTGACCGAACCGAACCGTGCGAGGACTGCGCTGTGTGTTCATGATTCTTGATCCCGTCCCGAGAGCGTGGCCCTCCCCGCATCAGCCGCGGCGGGCCGCGCCGAACCGGGCTGCGACCCCGGCGGCCGCCCGCCGTCGGCTGCATGCCGGACGCCCTTAAATTATACTTGCCATCGAGCCCCCCCGAGTCTCCAGGCGTGACGCCGCGACGATCAGGAGGCCGGAGGCCAGCGCAACGACCGCCGCCCCGGCGAACAGGCCGGCCAGTGCGGAGCGGTCGTACAGGACGCCGCTCACGAACATGCCGAGCATGTTGCCGCCGCCGTACGTCGCCGATCCGTAGATCGCCTGTCCGCTCGAACGGCGCTCCGCGCCAAACAGGTGGTGGGTGTGGGTGACGGCCGCCACATGGAAGGCGGCGTAGGTGGCGGCGTGCAGGGTCTGCGCCAGGATCATCGCCGCGGGCGCCGCGCTGGACGCGCAGATCCACCAGCGCACCGCGGCCAGAAGCACCGACGCGCCCATCGTCGGCAGCGTCCCGAAACGCCCGAGGGCCGTGGGCATCAGGAGCATCGCGACGATCTCGCAGGCGACCGCGATGCCCCACAAGACGCCGATCGCCTGCGGCGGGTAGCCGGATTTCTCGAGATAGATGCTGTAGAAGACGTAGTACGGGCCGTGCGACGCCTGGGACAGCAAGCAGGCCAGGAGGAACAGGAGGATCCCCGGTCGTCTGACGAACTGCCGGAGGCTCCCGGGCGCACCGGCGGGGACCTTCGTCCGCTTCTCACCGGGCAACAGCAGCGTGGACAGGACGTTCAGGGCGAGCAGGACGATGATCATGAACAGAGCGGCGCGCGCCCCCCAGCGTCCGACGACCGGTCCGGTCCCTAGGGCCATGACGATGAACGCGAGCGATCCCCAGGCGCGCATCCGCCCGTAATGCGGGCCGCCCGCCTCGGAGACCTCCATCGCGGCCGCCTCGATCAGCGGCAGCGCCGGCGCGCGCAGCGCCGCGTAGACGGCGACGACCGCGACCATCGCGGGGAAGGTCCGCACACCGGGGACAAGGCCGAAGGCCACCAGCGCCAGCAGGCTCGAACCGATCACCAGCCCGCGTCGCCATCCCAACCGATCGGCCAGCATGCCGCCGAAGGTCGGAACGAGAGCGCCCGAGAGCGGCAGGAGCATCGTCAACAGGCCGATCTGCAGTCCGGAGAAACCGAGAGCGTCGAGATAGAGATTGAAGTACGGCAGGTAGACGCCCAGGACGGCGAACGATGTCAGATAGAACAGGCTGAGGGCCAGGGGAGCGGCCAGGGGCATCGGGGCGGAGGATAGAAGCCGCCCGGGGGGTTGTCAACCGGCGGGCGGGGGCGGGTAATATAAATGTCGGAGGGTGCTCATGGACGATCCTAGGAAGTCGCGCCAGGCCTTCGCCGCCCTCCTGGACCTGCCGGACGGCGCGATCGACCTCGGGCATGCCTCGCTGCTGATCGCGCGCGAGGAGTATCCCGATCTCGACGTCCATGGCTACCTGGAGCGCCTGGACGAGATGGCCCGCGAGATCCGCGGGCGGATGAAGGGGACGGAGGGGGCCAAGAGCCAGATCGCCCACCTGAACCGCCTGCTGTTCGAGGAGATGGGCTTCCGCGGCAACCGCGAGGAGTACTACGATCCGCGCAACTCGTTCCTGAACGACGTCCTGGACCGGCGTATCGGCATCCCGATCACCCTGTCGACGATCTATCTCGAGGTCGGGAGACGGATCGGGTGCCCGCTCGCGGGCGTGGCGTTCCCGGGACACTTCCTGGTGCGGTACGACGGGACCGAGCCGGTGCCGGACCTCCTCATCGATCCCTTCAACCGCGGCCAGCTCCTCACCGAGGAGGAGTGCCGCGGCCGCATCGCCGAGATGTACAAGGGGCAGCTCGAGTACCGGCCCGAGTTCCTGCGCCCGGCGCCGAAACGGGAAATCCTCGAAAGGATGATCAACAACCTCAAGTGGATCTACCGGCAGCAGCGCGATTTCCACATGGCCTTGAAGGTGCAGCAACTCCTGATATGCGCCGCCCCGGACCGGCCCGAGGAGATCCGGGATCGGGGATTGATCCATTACCGCCTGGCCCTTCTCTCCGAGGCGGCCGCCGACCTCGAGCGCTACCTGACCCTCGCACCGGAGGCGCCGGACGCCCCTCAGATCCGGGAACGGCTCGACGAGCTGAAGCGTCTCGCGCAGCGCATGAATTGACTCGGGCGACCGGAGCGTTCCGATGAGATCCGATGCCGCCGGGTTGTTCGCCCCCGGCGGCGCACTCGCCAAGACACTCCCCTCCTTCGAGCCGCGCCCGCAGCAGGCGCGCATGGCTCAGGAGGTCGCCGCGGCCCTCGCGTCAGGCCGGCACCTCCTGATCGAAGCCGGGACCGGCATCGGAAAGTCCCTGGCGTATCTCGTCCCGGCGATCCTCTGGGCGGCGCGCGATCCCGCCCTTCCCGCCGCGGAGCGCCGCGTGGTGGTCTCGACGCACACGCGCGCGCTGCAGGAGCAGCTGGTGCGCAAGGACCTGCCGCTTCTGGAGCGCGCCCTGGAGCCTCTCGGGGTCTCCTTCCGCTGCGCCCTGCTGATGGGGGCGGAGAACTACCTGTGCGTGCAGCGACTCAGCGAGCTGGGCCTGATGCGGGGCGATCTGCTCGAGCCGCGCCTGGCGGAGGTCGCCGAGGCGCTGCGGCGTCACGCCGCGCTTGCGCCGTCTGGGCTGCGCACCGAGATCCCGTTCGCCGTCCCCGAAGCGATCTGGGAGCGGGTGCGGCGGGAGCGGGACATCTGCCTGGGCGCACGCGGGCCGTTCTGGGAGGACTGCCTGTACCGCAGGGACCTGGCCCGCTCGCGCGACACCGACCTGCTCATCGTCAACCACGCGCTGTTCTTCCTGGACATGAAGTCGGGCGGTCGCATCCTCCCCCCGCACTCGGCGGTCATTCTCGATGAGGCGCACAGGGTCGACGAGGCGGTCGTGTCGCAGCTCGGGCTGAGCGTCTCCGATCGCTCGGTGGGGCGTCTCCTGGAGGATCTCGGCGCGGGCCAGCACCGCCGCCGTGGCCGACGCGACGCTCGCGCGGCGGCGGTCGCGGCCGGGTTCCTCTCCGGGATCGTGCCGCGCGTCGAGGCGGCGGCGGACGGATTCTTCGCGGACGTGCGGCGGGTGGCGGCAGCCCTGGCGCGCGCTCCGGGTCGTGGCGAGCGCCGCCTCGAGGACCGCGGTCTGATCGCTCGCGTGCGCGAGGCGGGTGTCCTGGAGGACCACCTGCGCGCTCCGCTCCGGGAGCTGGAGCTCGCCCTGGAGGAGAGGTCCGGTGAGGCGGCGCCGGCCGAGTCGCTCGCCCTCGCCTCCCTGGCCGCCCGGGCCCGTGACCTGCGCGAGCGTCTGGGGGTGTTCCTGGAGCAGCGGGCCCCGGACGCCGTCTACTGGGTGGAGTGCGGGGCGCGCCGCAGCAGCGCCGCCCTGCACGTCGCTCCGATCGAGGTGGCGCACGTGCTCCGGCCGCGCCTGTTCGAGGACGGGCGCCGGGTGATTCTCACGTCGGCCACCCTGGCGGCAGGCGGATCGTTCGCGCACCTGCGCCGCCGCCTGGGGCTCGCCGCCGCCTCGGAAGCGATCCTCGGCTCACCGTACGATTTCGAGAAGCAGGCGTTGCTGTACCTGCCCGCGGCGATCGCCGACCCGATGACCGATGCGGACGGCTTCGCCTCGGGGGTCGTCCGGCAATGCCGGCACCTGCTGCGCGCCTCCGGCGGCGGCGCCTTCGTGCTGTTCACGTCCTACGCCCTGCTGCAGCAGGTTCACCAGGCCCTGGCTCGCGACCCCGACCTCCGGGACCTCGACCTGCTCCGGCAGGAGCCTGGGCTGGGGTCCTCGATCCTGGAGAAGTTCCGCATGACGCGCCGGGGCGCGCTGCTCGGGACGATGACCTTCTGGCAGGGCGTGGACGTGCCGGGCGACGCGTTGCGCCTGGTCATCATCACGCGGCTGCCGTTCGAGGTGCCGGGCCACCCGATCGCGGAGGCCCGCGCCGAGGCGATCCGCGCCCGCGGCGGCGACCCGTTCACGGAGGACGCCCTGCCCGAGGCGATCCTGACGTTCCGGCAGGGATTCGGCCGGCTGATCCGCAGCCGCGACGACCGCGGCCTGGTCGCGGTCCTCGACCCGCGCCTCGCGACCCGTCCCTACGGCGCCGCCTTCCTCGAGTCGCTGCCGCGCTGCCGGCGGACGGAGTCCCTCGACGAGGCGGAGCGGTTCCTGCGCGCTCTCCGCTGATCAGTTGATCTGCCGGGAGCGGCCGCGCCAGAAGGGCTCGCGGAGGGCCTTCTTGTCAATCTTGCCGGAGCCGGTGCGCGGCAGCGCCTCCAGAAAATCCACCTCACGCGGACACTTGTAGCGCGCCAGGCGCTCACGGCAGAAGGCGACCAGCTCGCCCGCCGCGACCCCGCGCTCCCCCGGGACCACGACGGCGCGCACCGACTCGCCCCAGGTGTCGTCGGGCACGCCGAACACGGCGGCCTCGCGCACCCCTGGGTGCTCGTAGAGCGCGTTCTCCACCTCGGTGCTGTAGACCGTCTCCCCGCCCGTCAGGATCACGTCCTTGAGACGATCGACCAGATTCAGGGAACCGTCCGCGTCGATCGTCCCGAGGTCACCGGTGTGGAACCAGCCGCCGAGGAACGCCGCGCGCGTCGCCTCCGGGTCGCGCCAGTAGCCGGGCGTCACGGTGGGGCCGCGCGCCACCACCTCGCCGACGGTCCGGTCGTCCGCGGGCACGTCCCCGAAGGCCGCCGCTCCCGGGGGGCGAACGACGCGCAGCTCCACGCCGCGCGCCGGCCGGCCGGTTCGGGCCAGAAGACGCAGCCTCGCCTCGGTCGGCAGTACGCGCTGTTCCTCGTGGAGCATCGAAAAGCTGAGAAAGGGCGACGTCTCCGTGAGACCGTAGGTCTGGGCGTAGTCGCAGCCGAGGCGTTCCCCGATCCGCGCCACCACGCTCGGGGCGATCGGCGCGCCGCCGCTCAGAAGCAGGCGCAGCGACCGCGGCGCGCGACCGTGCTTCTGCGCCTCCGCCAGGAGCCCCATCAGCATCGTCGGCACGAGGTTGGTGATGGTCACGCCCGCCCCGCACATCAGCTCGAGCGCCGCCGCCGGTTCGAAGCGCGGCAGCAGGACGTGCGTGCCTCCGGCCGCCGTCACCGTCCAGACGGCCCAGGCGTCCGCCAGGTGGAACATCGGCGCCGCATGCAGCCACGCGTCCCTGGCGCTGAACCCCAGCTCCTGCAGGGTCATGTCGACGTGCGCCCCGAGGTTGCCGCCGGTCAGGATGACCCCCTTGGGCTCTCCGGTCGTGCCGCTGGTGTAGTAGAGATGGACCGCCTCGGGGGGCGCCTCCGCCTCCGCGCCCGCGCCGCCCACCCCGGTCGGTCCGGCGATCCAGCCCTCGCCCGCCGCGGCGCCGTGCCGGAGGAGCGGGGCGGCCAGGACCGACTCGCCGATCAGGACACGCGCGCCGCTGTGCTCGAGGATGGTGAGCATCTCGCGGCGGGACAGCCGGACGTTCAGGGGCACGAGGACCAGGCGGCGCAGCAGGGCCGCGAAATAGCACGCCAGGTACAGGTGACAGTTCGGGAACAACGCGGCGACCCGATCGCCCGGACGGGCGCCCCGAGCCTCGAGGTCGCGTCCGATGCGGTCCACCAGGGCGCGCAATCCCGGATAGTCGAGCCGCACCGGCCCGCACATGACGGCGGGGCCGCCCGTGATCCGGCAGGCCTGGTCGAGGATCGTCAGGGGATCCACCGGCCGATCCTACAACGGCTGACCCGGACGCCTAGCCGGGCTTCTTGCGGGGATCCGGCTCGGCGCCGCTGGCGCGCTGCGCCGCGTCGAGCTGGGGCTCCACCACCTCGCGGTAGCAGTCGGGGCAGATACCATGGCTGAATTTCACCTCGGCGTGCGTGCTGACGTACTGCTCGACCTGCTGCCAGTAGTTCTTGTCGTCGCGGACCTTCTTGCAGTACGAGCAGATGGGCAAGAGGCCCCGCAGCTGCCGCACGCGGGCGATCGCCTCCTCCAGCTCCACGACGCGATCGGCGAGCATCGACTGCAGCTCGATCAGACGCACGCCGACCTGCACGCGGGCGCGTAGCTCCTCGTGGTCGAAGGGCTTGGTGACGTAATCGTCGGCCCCCGCCTGCAGTCCGGCGATGACGTCCTCTTTCCGGCCCCGCGCGGTTAACAGGATAACGTGCAGGGGGCCGGCGTCAGGACGCTGGCGGACGCGGCGGCAGATCTCCAGGCCGTCGATCTCCGGCATCATCCAGTCGAGGATCGCGAGCTTCGGGGCGCCCTCCGCCACGAGGACCTCCCAGGCTTCCGTCCCGTTGGTGGTGGTCGTGACCTCGAACCCCCACTTGACGAGGGTGGCCTCGAGCACCCGCCGGGACACGGCGTCGTCTTCAGCGATCAGGATTTTCATGCCGCGTGCTCCTCCACGAGACGCTCCAGCTCCTTCTTCAGCCGGGCCATCTCCTTCTCAACCGACGCCCACGCCTTCCTGGCCGACGCCAGGTCGCCCCGCTGCCCGTGCTGTTCCATTTTGAATGCCGCCTCGAAAGCCGGCCGGGCCCCGAAGTTCGCGACGGCCCCTTTCAGGGTGTGGGCGGCGCGCTCCAGCTTCCCGGCGTCTTTCGAGGTCAGGGCCAGTTTGAGGTCGCGCATGAGCCGGGGCGCCGTCTGCAGAAACAGTTCGACGATTTCGGCCAGGAGGCTGGCGTCCCCCTCCAGACGCGACAGCAGGGCGGCCCGGTCGACGACTCCCCTGCCGCGCGAGGTCGTGGGGCCCGGCGCCTGAGGCTCCTCCGCTCCACCCGACGTGGCGCCCGTTGCCGTGTCGATAGCCTCGAACAGGTCCCCGGCCTGTACCGGCTTCGACACGTAGGCGTCCATGCCGGCCCGCAGGCAGCGCTCCCGGTCCCCTTTCATGGCATGCGCGGTCATGGCGACGATGGGCAGGCGCCTGCCGGTGCCTTCCTCGGAGGCGCGAACAGCGGCGGTCGCCTCCAGACCATCCATCTCCGGCATCTGAAGATCCATGAGGGCGACGTCGAAGGGCCGCGTCTTGATCAAGTCCACGGCCTCTCGCCCGTTGTGCGCAATCGTGACGATCTGGCCGCGCCGCTCCAGCAGGCGCACGGCCACGGCCCGGTTGACCGGATTGTCCTCCACCAGG
>DAISWT010000022.1:8966-15099 GCA_036826235.1 Acidobacteriota bacterium
GCAGGGAGTGGCGCGTGATCAACCCTCCGCGCCGCCCGGCGCCGGTCGCCGGGTACAGCACGGTCATGATCACATCCAGCAGCTCCGACCGGCGCGTCGGCTTGGTCAGGTACGCCGAGATACCGACCTGCCGGCAGCGCGCCGCCTCGCCCCGCTGGCCGCCCGACGTGAGCATGATCAGGTCCTGGGCCGTGAGGGCCGCGTCGGCCTGGATCTTTTCGGCGACGCTGAAGCCGTCCATGCCGGGCATGTTGGCGTCCAGGACGACCAGGCGGAACGGGTTGCCGCGGCGGGCCGCGGCCCGCAACGTCGCCAGCGCCGTGTCGCCGCCGTCCACCGAGGTTGGTCTCATCCGCCACCCGCGGAACATCTCCTCCAGGACAGTCCGGTTGGTGACGTTGTCGTCGACCACCAGGACCCGAAGCCCCCTGAGCTCCTCGGGCGGCTGCGCCGCGATGGACGCCCTCCCCTCCTGCAGGCCGAAGCGCGCGGTGAAGTGGAACGTGCTCCCTCGGCCGATCTCGCTCTCTACCCAGATCCGCCCGCCCATCATCTCGACGAGCTGCGAAGAGATCGTCAGCCCCAGGCCGGTGCCGCCGTACTTGCGCGTGGTCGATCCGTCGGCCTGAGTGAATGCCTCGAAGATCGCGGCGTGCTTGTCGCGCGCGATGCCGATTCCGGTGTCGCTCACGCCGAACCTCAGCTGGGCCACGTTCGGCGGCGCGGCGTCGGCCTCGACCCGCACCACGACCTCGCCGCGATCGGTGAACTTGATGGCGTTGCCCACCAGGTTGATCAGCACCTGGCGCAGACGTCCGGGATCGCCGATCAGGGCGTCCGGCACCTCGGGAAGGATGTGACAGGCCAGCTCCAGCCCCTTGGCGTGGGCCCGGACCGCCAGGATACGCATGGTGTCGTCCAGGCAGTCGCGCAGACCGAAGTCGATCGGCTCGAGATCGAGCCTCCCCGCCTCGATCTTGGAGAAGTCGAGGATGTCGTTGATCAGGGTCGTCAGGGAGTCGGCCGAGCTCTTCACCATGTCGAGATAGTTGCGCTGCTCGGAAGTCAGCCGGGTGTCGAGCACGAGTTCGGTCATGCCGATGATGCCGTTCATGGGCGTGCGGATCTCGTGGCTCATGTTGGCGAGGAACTCGCTCTTGGCCCGGCTGGCCTGCTCGGCCGCCTCCTTCGCCTTCTGCAGCTCGAGCTCCGCCTGCTTGCGTTCGGTGATATCGGAGAAGATGCCGTCGGCGCAGGCCACGCCGTTCTTCTCGTAGGCGCCGAGCGTCCTGTCGTACAGCCAGATCCATTCCCCGTCCCGGCGCCGCAGGCGGTACTCGACCTCGAACTTGCGGTTGCCCGCGAACAGCCCGCGGTAGGCCTCCCGCACCTGCTCCACGTCGCCGGGGTGGACGCGGTCCAGCCAGAGGTCCGGGTCGCCGTAGATCTCTCCCGGAGTGAACCCGCACAGCGTCTCGACATTGGGGCTGATGAAGACCGTCCGCCCGGTGGAATCCGACGTCCAGGTCACGTCCGGGATGTTCGCCACCAGCGAGCGGTACTTCTCCTCGCTGCGGCGGAGCGACTCCTCCGTCCTGCGGTGCTGGATGACCGGGCCGAGCTGCGTGCCGACCTGGGCCATCACCTGCAGGAGCCTTTCGTCCGGCTCGATCACCTCGGTCGTAAAGAACTCCAGCACCACCGCCACCTCGCCACCCACCACGACCGGGAACGCGAAGGCGGCGCGCACGCCGATGTCGAGCCCGGTCCGCGCCCGGGGAAAGTCGTGCTCTTCTCGGATGTCGCGGATCCAGACCGGCCCGCCGGTCTGCATCACGCGCCCCGGCAGCCCGGCGCCGCGCCCCAGCGGGGTGGCCTCGGTCACCTTGCGCAGGTCGGCGAAGCGTCCGGGATCGTCGAGATGCCAGATCGTCAGGGGCGTCAGGACGTTCGGCGTCTCCGAGGAAACCGCATAGACGTGGCCGACGGGCCAGCGCGTCAGGGCGCAGACCGCGTCCAGGCAGGCCTGCAGCGGCTGTTCGATGGTGGAGGTCTCGTTGGCCAGGGCCGCCACCGTGCGCAAGAGCTGGATGAAGGCGACCTGCTGCTGCAGCTCCCGCGTGCGCTCCAGCACGCGCAGCTCGAGGGCTTCGCGGGCCGACTCCAGGGCGCGGTCGCGCTCCTGGATCTGGCTGAGCATGTCGTTGAAGCCGTCGATCAGAAGACCCATCTCGTCCCGGCTGCGGCGGACCGCCCGGACCGCGTAATTCTTGCCGGTCGCCACCACCCGGGTCGTTTCGACCAGCTCCTGGATCGGGCCCGAGATGACCTCCTGCAGGCGCGATGCGAGCAGCAGGGCCAGGATGGTGGACGCCGCCATCACGACGATGACGATGGCGATGTAACGCTTCAGGCGCGCGACCATCAGGCTGAGATCGGAACGCACGTACACGGTGCCGATGTGATCCCGATCCATCAGGACGGGGCTGAACAACTCCAGGCCGCCCGAAACGAACCGGTAGCCCTCTTCCTCCGGCGCCGCGGGCACGGTCTCGGGGCGCGCGCCGGCCCTGAGGTAGCGGGCGAACAGGGCTCCGTCCGCTGCATACAGGGCCGCTGCGACGATCTGGTCCTTCGCCGCCAGAGTCGCCAGGGTCTCTTCCGCCGCCTTCCGGTCGTTGAAGGAGAGCGCGGCCGTCGAGTTGTCGCCGATGATGCCGGCCAGCGCCGAAAGCTCCCGCGCCATCTGCTGGCGCATGGTGACCGACTCGTAGGTCATGAAGGAGACACAGGCCAGCAACAGCGCGGCGCTGCTGGTCAGCATCATCAGCGCCATCAGCTTCTGCCGGATCGACAGATCTCTGAAGCGCATCAGGGAGCTCCCATGGTGCGCTTCCGCTCCCGGATCACTGTCCCGAGCTTCAGGATTTTGGAGCTGATGGACAGGTGGGCCCTTTCCGCCGAGTCGACGTTGACCTCGAAGCGGATCATGTTCTGCTCCAGGCGGAGCCCCATCACCCCGCCGTCCTCGGCTCCAGCTCCCCCACGGTCAGGACCGTGGCGCCCCGGACCCGATCCAGGACGCTCCGGAGGTGTCCGGCCTCGGAGCGGCCGATGTAGAGCACGTGACAGGGAGAAAGGTCGCGGGGATCCCCGGCCTTGAGAACCTCCACCGGGTGGCCGTTCACCGTCTTTCCCCGGGCCGCCCGCTCCAGCGCCTCCTCCAGCGGGTCCTCACCAAGAACCTCGAAGACCAGGGGCGAGCCGGGCCGTTCGAATGCCCGGTCGGGCCACTCGACGAACTTGGCGACGGTGTAGACGAAACTGGCCTTGACGTCGTGCTCGAAGTCCGGCGGCGGCCCGGGCTGCGCTCGCGACGGGTCAATCAGCGAGGCCGTGGCGAACAACACCAGCACGCCGGCCGGCAAGAGTCGATGGCGACCTGCGGGGTGAAGTGCACCTCTCTGACGGCGAAGCGCCGCCCGCGGCCGCATAGCCTCTCCAGCGAGGCGGTCGGATGTCCTGGTCAGAGCGCACGTCCCGCCTCTCGACCCGGGACTGCAGGATCCCGGACGGCGGCGGCAAATATAGGGTCCGTCTCCGGTCAAGACAATGCGGTCCGGGGACGCCGGGACTGCCCTTGAGGGCGTCGGAGTTGCTGTATACTCCGTCAAAAATCTGCCCGCGAGCCCCTGAGGAGGGTCAGGGAGTCGAGCGCGGAGCCCGGGGGGAGGGCATGTCCAAGGGCAACTACGTGATCCGAAATACTCCGCGCCTGAGCCTGCAGGGAGCCCGCCTGATCATGGCCGCCGCCGCCCGCAGAGCCGCGTCGATCGGCGTCCCGATGGACATCGCGGTCGTCGACGACGCCGGCCATCTTCTCGTGTTCAACCGGATGGATGGAGCCAAGCTGAGCAGCATCGACATCGCGATCTCCAAGGCCTGGACCGCCGCGTGCGCCCGCCGAGCCACGCACGAGTATGCCGAGATCGCCGGACCGGGGAGGCCCGCGTTCGGCATCCATGTCAGCAACAACGGGCGTTTCATGATCGTCGGCGGCGGCCTGCCGATCTACGTCGACGGCCACATCGTCGGCGGGATCGGCTGCAGCAGCGGGACCATCCAGCAGGATCGCGAGGTCGCGACATCCGGGATCAACGCCCTGGAGAACCGGAGCCGCCCGGCGCGCCGGAGGCGCTGAGCGCTCGCGCCGTCCATCGGATCAGCCGGAGCCGTCCCACAGGCTCCGGAACGTGTCGATCGAGCCGATGGCATAGCCGGCGTAGTGATTGTTGAAATAGCCGTAGATCGTCAGGCCGCGGTCCAGGATGGTGCGGAGGGCCGGAATCCACCGCCCCATGTCGCGCGTCCGGTCGACGATCAGGCGATCCCAGCGCGTGGTCCCCCGCTCGATGGCCTGGCGGTCGCCAAGCCACCGGACGTAGGCGAATTCGGCGGTCAGGACGTCGCTCCTGCGCATCAGCTGCTCGATGCCGAAGAACCACGGGTGGTCGATCAGGGCTAGAGCCACCCCGTTGCGCCGCAGGAGATCGAGGAGTCGCGTGTTCACGAACGACTTGTTCCGCACCTCGACCGCGTACCGCCGGCCGCGCGGCAATCCCGCCAGGAGGACCTCCAGCCGGTCGAGGAACGGCTTCGGATCGGGGAACTCGTCCTTGCGGAAATAGCGGAACTGCAGCAGGAGCGGGCCGAGCTTGTCACCCAGACGATCCATCACCTTCAGGAAGGCCCCACACTCCTGCGCGCATTCGACCAGCAGCTTCTCGCGGGTGATCGTCTGGGGAAACTTGGCGGCGAACACGAAGCCGGGCGGCGTGCGCTCGCGCCAGGCGTCGACCATCTTCTCTCCGGGGATCCGGTAGAAGGTGGCGTCCACCTCGACCGTGTCCAGGCGCCCGGCGTAGTAGGCCAGAAAGTCGGCTGGCGGGGTCCCGGGAGGGTAGAAGACTCCCTCCCACGAGGGAGCGCTCCAGCTCGAGGCGCCGATCCTCAGCCGCGGGTTCACCGGGTCCCATCCGCCTCGGCGCTCAGACTTCGCGCAACGCCCTGATGATCTCGCGGCAGAAGACCGGCAGGTCGTCCGGCATGCGCGAGGTGATCAGGTTGCCATCCCGGACCACCTCCTGATCCACGACCTCGGCCCCGGCGTGCACCAGGTCGTCCCGGATCGCCTGGTAGCAGGTGAGGCGCCTGCCCCGCGCGACGCCGGCCGAGGCGAGGACCCAGCCGGCGTGGCAGATCGCCGCGACCACACGCTTGGTCTCGAACAGGTCGCGCACCAGCTTCAGCACGGCGGGGTCCTGCCGCAGGCGGTCCGGGGCCCAGCCGCCGGGGATCACCACACCGGCGAGGTCTCCGGCGCGCGCCTGTGACGCGGCGATCTCGGCCGTGATCGGGTAGCCGTGTTTCGATCGGTACTCCTTGGCCGCCGGTCCCACCACCACGGTCCGGTGCCCCTCTTCCCGCAGGCGGTAGAGCGGCACCCAGACCTCCATGTCCTGATAATCGTTCTCCACGAGAACCGCGACGCTTCCCTTGCTCATGCGCACCTCCCGATCAGGCGCGGGACGGGATCTCCCGCTTCTCGAATTCCCGGATGGCCGCCTTCAGGTCCTCGTCGATCGGCCGCGTCGTCCGGGCCGTGTAGTCGTACATGACCTGCACCGTCCTGCCCTCGGCCACGACGCGACCGGTCCTCTTCTCCCGCAGCAGATACTCGAAGGTGAACGAGGAGCGGCCGAACGATCCGACGCGGATGTGGCAGGTCAGCTCGTCCTCGAGGGTCGCCGGGCTCCTGAAATCGCACTCGGCCCGGGCCAGGATGTAGTCCAGGGCGCGGCGGGTGTGGATGCCCGGCACCGCCCGCCAGTAGGCGATGCGGGCGTTCTCGAAATAGGTGAAGAACACCGCGTTGTTCACGTGCCCCATGCTGTCCATGTCGCGGAACCGCACCTCCACCGGGAGCGCCAGGGCGTACCCTCCGGCCGCCGTCTTCGCGGTCACCACATCGCCGCTCCGCCGTCGATGTTGATCGACTGGCCCGTCATGCCGCTCCCCGCATCCGACGCCAGGAACAGGACGAGGCGGGCCACCTCCTCGGGCGCGATGAAGC
>DAISWT010000023.1:0-633 GCA_036826235.1 Acidobacteriota bacterium
CTGCGTGAAGGCGGAGAAGCCGGTTTCCCCGCCGCCGTCGAACGGTGAACCTCCGTTCGGATCGGCGAGCGGTCCGAACGTCCGCTGGAAGGGGTGGGACGTTCGGATCGGCGAGCGGTCCGAACGTCCGCTGGAAGGGGTGGGTGCTCACCGGACTGATGTGGTTGGCATCATAAGATCCGAAATACTTCGTCGAGTAGCCCGCCATGTCGAAGGAGGTCTTGTCCCAGCCGCCGAGACGGCGCGTGTTGTACGTGTCCAGCTCCTGGCAGAAGAAGCAGTTGGTGCCGTCCTCGTCCAGGTTGTTGTCGATGTTGACCCCCATGCCGTTATAGGAGGCATCGATCTCCTGATCGTTCAGGTTGAAGCCCAGGCGCTGAAACTCAACCCCGTAATCAAAACCGAGGCTGTCGGGCTGCTGGTGGACCTTGGCGATGATCGGCGAGTGCAGAACATCGAGGATGATCTCGACGCGCGGTGGCGTGTTCGGATCGCCCGGCGTGAGATGATTTTCGCAGGTCAGCGCCGATTGCGGCGGGGTGGGCGGGTCGCCGTTACCGGTGTGCCAGATACCGAAGTGGCCCAGGCCCGCGCTCGACTGGAAGCCGCAGGCGCCGCCGGTGGTGTACTCCC
>DAISWT010000023.1:707-2212 GCA_036826235.1 Acidobacteriota bacterium
CCCGCCGTTGCCGGCGTCGAGGTGCCAGGGCACTTTGTCTCCGCTGCTCGGGCCGGTACCGGAGAACAGGATGCCGCGGTCCAGGACTCCGCCATTCGGAATGATGTCGATCTCGTTACCGTCGAGGACTCCGTTGTTGTTGAGGTCCTCACCCAGGATGTTCGTCACGGTGGGCGTGCCGTTGATGACCGTACCCGGCACGAACATGCTGGAGAACGTCACGTCCTCGTCGGGTACGACGAAGTTCTGGAACGGATCGACCTGGTCCGGCTTGTCGATGACCAGATTGCGGTTCAGATCGCGCACCTCGCGCCCGCCGGCGGGGAAGTCGGTCGAATAATGCAGCGTTTCGCGGTCGGCGTTGATGGCGTGGGTGAAGGCGAACGAATCCCTGTCGAGGCGCTGACCCTTGTTCAGTGAATCGAGGGTCAGGGTCATCGTCACCTTGCGGCTGGCCAGAGGCAGCCCGTTCGCCGTCGTGGGATCGACAAATACGTGGAAGAAGACTCCGTTGGTCGCGTTGGCGGGCAGCCGGCCGATGTTCTTGGGCGAATCGAGCACCCGGATCGCCGCGGCGCCGGGACCGGAAGGAGTCAGGGTCGCCACCACGTCGTTGTAGTCGTCACCGCCGGCCGTGATGCCCCGGCCGCGGTTCACCATGGCGATCCCGTAGGTCACGGTCTCGCCGGCGTCGAGGTTCTCGTCGTTGTCGCATCCGCCGGCAATCTGGACCGTGGGACCGACCACGCCAGGGATCCTCTGATTGTCAACCTCGCCGAAGAAGCCGGGGATGAAATTCGGCGTGCAATCGATGCGCGCCGAGGCGGCGACGGCGACCTGTCCGGGGGGCGCGTAGGTGGCGAACACCAGGCTGCCTGTGTCGCCCTCGAGAATCCCGTTGTTCGGAACCGGAGAAGCGGACGCCAGGCGGAGCGGAACACCGGCCGACGTAGTGATCGCCGCGCTCGCACCGGCGGTGAAGGCGATCCCCGACTCCGTGTCGACGATCACCCCTGCCGCGTTCCTGACCGTGAACGTGGTCGATGCGCTCGACTGGCTGGCGCCCGCGCCGGCGGTGCTGTCGTAGATTCCGGCGACCACGTTGTCCGAACAGGTGTAACGGATCTTGTCGAGCGACATGCTGCTGCCCGGGAATCCCGTCGGTCCCTTCGCCGGAGCCGGCTCCGCCGGGTCATGGAACACCGGGCCGGAGACCAGCAGCGCGTACGTCTGACCGCCGAGGTCGAGGAGGCCGTTGCCGTTCGCATCCTCGGTCACGCAAGTGCCGGTCAACGCTCCCGTGCAGCAGGCCAAGGGTACGCCCGCGGCGGTGCAAACGAGGTTCTGGCTCTCGAGGCGGCGGTCGCCCGTGCAGGTGCCGGCACCCGCTCCGCTGCAGCAGGAGAACGGGGCGCCGGCGCCCGTGCACAGGGTGTTTCCGGTGTCCTCGTTGGGGCCGCCGATCGTGATCGAGCCGGGCGTCGAGCCGCCGGGTCCCGCCGGAC
>DAISWT010000023.1:2342-15057 GCA_036826235.1 Acidobacteriota bacterium
CGGGCGCGCCGGCGGTCCTCAGCTTCGACCACTGGTCGCTGTACTGATTCTGCGTGCCCGAGTAGACGTTGCCGTCGTAGAACTGGTTATCGGCTGCGGCAGTCCCCGGACAGGTCGAGCCGTCGTACTTGATCTCACCTGGGGTCAGGCAGTTGTCCGGTCCCGGGCCTTCGAGGACCAGGTCGAGGTCGTTGACCAGCGGGCCCCCGGCGAAAGCAGAGGGCGGGTCGGTCCAGGTCAGGCCGACGCGCAACTCACCGACGTCCACGGCCTTGCCACCCGTGTCGTTGGTGATCAGGTCCGGGCTGGCCACGCGGAAGGTATGCGTCTGTGCGGTGTGCGTGTTGTCGATCGGCAGCTCGCCGGTGGCGATATCGTCCCAGATCAGCACGGCGCGCGCCGGATGTTCCTGGTTCTCGATGCTCACCCCCGCGGGCTGGTCGAGCTCACCCAGGGTGAAGCCCTTCGACCAGTTCGGGATCGGCAGGACATGGGTCAGGACCGGCAGGCCGTAGCCCTGCTCGCTGTTCCCCATCACGCCCACGAACACGCCGGCCGGCGAGCCCACGTCCATCGCCCGCGTCCTGCGCAGTGGCTTGTTCTGGGCTGCCTCACCCTGCGTCCTGACGTTGGTCCCGAACTTGGCCGAGGCGATCATGGCCGCCTTCACCAGGGCCCCGGAAACGTTTGGAATGCGGTTGGCGGCGACCCGATCGGCCGTCGGATACAGGCCCTGGGCGAAGTAATCCCGGATGATGGCGGCCGAACCGGTGACGTTCGCCGCGGAGTACGAGGTCCCGAAGTTGCCCTCGTCGATCTCGGCATCCAGTTTCTTGCCGCTATTGTCCAGGTTGTCGTCGTCCCTGCTGCGGAACACGGCGATCGAGGCGGTCGAGAAACTCGGGATCAGGTCGCTGCCCGGAGCGAAGACGATGGGCGCCATGCGCAGGGATTCCGGTGTCGCCGGGCCGCGGGACGAGAAGGTGACGTGGTTGGACTGGCAGTCGTTGAGCCCGAAGAACGTGAAGCAGTCGGAGCGGCTCGTCCCGACCGAGATGAGGTTCTTCGCCGTCGATGGCGGCGCGACCTGGATCGGTCTCGGGAAGTTCGGGTCATCATCGGCCTTCGTGCCGTCGAACAGGTCGGGGATGATGCGCAGCCACAGTTCGGGCCGGCTCGATCCGATATTTGCGCCGTTGTTGCCGACCGGCGCGACCACCATCATGTCTCGGTTGTTGTAGAGGAATCTGTCGACGTCGAGCGCCGGCGTCGGGTAGGTCCCGTTGCTCGGCAGGAACTGGATCGTCTGGAAGTTGTCGGGCGCGCCGAACGGAGTGATCGCCAGGTGCACCTCGTTGCCGCCCCCGACGAGATTGGCGCAGGCCCCGGTGGTGGGCGGGGTGTTCGTGTTCGCGCAGATCAACTCATTGAGGCGCACTGCCAGACTGCCCGGATCGACGTTGCCACCCTTCTCGACCAGCGCGTTGGTCACGCAGCGGCCGCGGCTCGCGATGTCCGTCACGATGATGCGGGCGCCGCGCGCCACGCCGTCCAGATTGGCGCGACGAACCTGGCCCGGTCCACCCACACCGCTCGCCTCGGTCGCGAAAACCCCCAGCTGCGACGGGTAAGCGGCGATCACGCTGGCCACGGTGTTGCCGTGGCTGCCGGCACCGTCGAGGGTTGCGTCGCAGTCGTTTCCGCTGTCACCGGATGGGGTATTGATGATCGAATGGACCTTCCTGTGAGCCCGGGAGGGGAAGGTGTGCGCCAGGTCGCCCACTTGCGTGGCCGTCTGGGAGAAGCTCGGCGTGTCGGCACTGATGCCGTTGTCGATGACACCGACGATCTGCGGCGGCACGGTATCAGTTCCATTGTTGATTCTCTGGCCGTCACCGTTGGTATCGATTCCACCGCCGTCCACGCCCAGATCATCGAACGGACGGATCTCCAGAGATTCCATGGCCGACCCGGTCTGCATGGTCGGAGCGTTCTTGGCGTTCATATCCATCATTTCCAGATATTCCTGGATGCTCAGGACCTCGGGAATGCGCGCGATCTTGTCCAGGGACTTGTGATCCGCCCGAATCAGGAAGCCGGATCCGTTAACGCCGTAGTCGGTCACCTCGACCACCCCGGGGGTCTTCGCGAGCCTGTCCCTCACGGCAGCGAAGTCGATGCCCGGAACCACGGCGATCTCCAGGAGGAAGCTGGGGTCGAGCGCTCTTTCTCTGTTAATCAGAGGTCGCCTTCCGGTCTGGAGATCGATCTTGTCCGCCGGCTGCATGGCGTAGATGAACTTCACGTCCTCGTTCTGCCGGAGCGCGCCCAGCTGGCGCGGCTCGACGTAGACCAGGATCGTCGAGTTGGGCCCGTAGCCGATAATCGCCTTGACCTGCTCCCGGATCTTTCCCAACACCACGTCCAGCGACTTGGCGGCGATCGCTTCCGGCTTCAGCATGAGGTAGTTCACGCCTGCGGCCAGGATCCCCTTGGAACCGGCCCGGGTGATTTCGGCCTCGCTGAATCTCAGGTCGGCCGGGAGATCGCGCAGGACCGCCTCGGCGTTCGCCGGGTCGATGTCGGCAATGTTCGTGCGCAGCAGACCCTTCGGATTGTCGGCGCGGCGGGCCGTCTTGAACGCGTCCCCGAAGACCGCGAAGCCCTCGGGACGCTGGGTGGCCGGAGGCAGCTGGAAGCGGCCCGCCAGCACCGCGTCGGTATGGTCGAACGCCTGCCCGATCGCGTCATCGTCCGAGCCTTTCGGGGCGATCGATGGTCTGGATGCCCAGAGCAGCATCAGTGGTCCGGCCAGCATCAGGCAGAGGCCGAAGGCGACCAGCAAACGGATGCACTTTGTCCTTGAAAGTGCGCTCATTCTAATCCTCCTTGGTGGGCTGCAACCGCTTCTTGGGCGGAAAATGAAGGCATTGGGACCCCCGGGCACGACCCGGAAGCCGCAGAGGTGGATTGCGCCCTCCGGCCCGCAACGCGACCGGCAGCGCGGTGGGCGATGTGAAACCCCCCCACGACGACCTCGCTGTCCTTTTGTCGGACTAGGCAGTCGGCAGTGCTCAAATTTACGGCGAACTTTAGTAATGCGCTGCCCATATACTGTCAAGCCTAGGGACTGTCAAGGAAAAGTTAGGGGCCATCAAGGGGGCGGGGAAGAAGGTTTATTCCTTTCGTTGACAGTGATATGGCCGACGCATTAAGATGCGCGCGTGCTGGATGATCCCCACAGAATCGGATCGGCAGAAGGTGGCATCGCCTCGGGGGGATTCCCCCTGGGGCTGGCGCGCCGGTACCAGACGGCGCTCCAGGTCCTGGGGTTCGCCTGCCTCACCTGGGCGGGCGCCAGGATCTCGGTTCCGCTGCCGTTCACGCCGGTGCCCGGGACGCTGCAGGTCCTGCCGGTGCTTCTCGCCGGTGCGCTGCTCGGGGCACGCGCCGGAGCGGCAAGCCAGGCCCTCTATCTCTTATCCGGAGTCGCCGGCCTGCCGGTCTTTGCGCTTGCGGGTGCCGGACCCGGCTACATGCTGGGCCCGACCGGGGGGTACCTGATCGGGTTCGTCGGCGCGGCGTACGTCACCGGGTCGGTCCTGGCCGGGTTTCGTCGTCCCGGTCTGGCCGGGGCGGCGCTGGCCTTCCTGGCGGGCGGCGCGGTGATCCACGCCTGCGGGCTCGCCTGGCTGGCCGTCTTCATGGGCGATCCGGGCGCGGCCCTGCGCGCCGGTCTCCTGCCCTTTGTCCTCTTCGATCTCGCGAAGATCGTGGTCGCGATCGGGATCTACACCGGGTCCATGCGATGGAAGGCCCGTACCCTGTTCTGAGAGGCATCCTGCGGGACCTCGGTCCATGTCTCGTCGCCTTCTCGGGCGGCGTCGACAGCACCTTCCTCCTGAGAGTGGCGCACGACGTCCTCGGAGATGGTGTCACGGCCGTCACCGCGGTGTCGCCCTCTCTCGCCGCCAGCGAGCGACAAGAGGCCGAAGACCTGGCGCGACTCATCGGCGCGCGCCATCTGCTGGTCTCGACGGACGAGCTCGATGATCCGCGCTACGTCCGCAACGACGGGTCGCGCTGCTACTACTGCAAGAGCGAGCTGTTCCGCGTTCTGCGGGCGCTCCTGGCGTCCGCCGGCGGCGGCACGATCATCTATGGCGCGATCACCGACGACCTGGGCGACGATCGCCCCGGGATGCGGGCCGCCGCGGAGTCCGGCGTGCGGGCCCCTCTCATCGAGGCCGGCCTCACGAAGGCGATGATCCGGACCCTGTCCCGGCGGCTCGGGCTGCCGACCTGGAACAAGCCGGCCATGGCCTGCCTCGCCTCGCGCATCCCCCGCCTGGTGCCGGTGACGCGGGACGACCTGCTGCGGGTCGAGCGCGCCGAGGCCGCGGTGCGGGCGCTGGGATACCGTCAGGTTCGGGTCCGCTTGCAGGGCCGGGACGCGCGCCTCGAGCTCGATCGCGACGGACTGCTCCGGTCCACCTCGCCGAGCGAGCGGCGGCGGCTGATCCTGGCCGTGCGTGCGGCCGGATTCCTCCGGGTCGTGGTCGACCCGATCGGTTACCGTCCCGGAGGCAGGCCGGCGGCGCCCCCCGCGCCGATCATGTAGGGACGGCGCAGGCCCCGGAGGACGTCCTGGACCAATCCGATCCCGAACCCTCAGGCGTCTCCGACCGCAAGATTCTTCTCTCTTTCATGGAGATCGCCTCCGCCACGGCCGGCGCCGGGGACCTCGATACGGTCCTGGAGGAGATCGCCCGCTCGCTGCGGCGGCTGTTCCCCGTGGACGGCGCCGGTCTCGGGATCCTCGAGGGCGACAGCGTCATGCTCCGCGAGGTCCTCAAGCGCGGCGCTGCGGAGCCGCGCGAGCCGGAGCGGCTGCCCGCGGACGCCTCCCACCTGATGGGCTGGGTCATCCGGCACGCCAGGCCGCTGTGGCGCAACGACGTCTCGGCCGAGATGCGTTTCACCGAGAGGCCGGTGCGGGGAGGGCTGCGCAGCGACATGACCATTCCGTTGCGCGCCCGCGGTCAGGTGATGGGCGCCTTCCGGGTCGGCTGCCGGCGCCGGCACGCCTTCGATCCGGAGGACTTCGAGGTCCTGAAGCGCTGCGCCGACATGACGGCGGTGGCGGTGGAGACCCAGCGCCTGCTGCTGGCCACCAAGAGGCTCGCGGAGCTGGACGGAGTGACCGGCGTCTACAACCACCGACACTTCCGGACGCTTTTGGATCAGGAGGTCGAGCGCGCCCGCCGGGCCGAGCGGCCGGTGGCGCTGGTGATGATCGACATCGATGACTTCAAGCGCTTCAACGACACCTACGGCCACCAGGCGGGCGACGAGGTCCTGCGGCACGTCGCGCAGATGGTGGCCCGCGTCCTGCGACGTTCGGACTCGGTGGCCCGTTACGGCGGCGAGGAGTTCGTCGTCCTCCTGACCGACGCCACCACGCCCGAAGCGCTGCCGGTCGCCGAGAAGATCCGAGCCGAGGTGGAGAAGACCGCGCTGACGCTCGCCGGGATGCTGCGGCCGCTTCACGTCACGGTCAGCCTCGGCGTGGCGTCGTTTCCGGCCGACGCCATCAACGGCCCCGACCTGGTGGCGGCCGCCGACCGCGGGCTGTACCAGGCGAAGCGCACCGGCAAGAATCGCGCCTGTCAGGTCGCGCCCGGCGTGGCGTCCGGGTGAGGGCGGCCGGCGCCCGCGCACGTGCATCACGTCGAGACGCTCCAGCCTCAGACCAGGGGCGTGCCGCGCGTTTCGGTCCCCGCGGCGCGCTCGGCCGCCGCGCACAGCGCCGCCAGCAGCACGACGAGCGCCGCGGCGGGGAACACCACCGGCCACCAGGCCGCGTCGAGCGTGGCGCGTGACTCCGCCAGGATCGATCCCCAGGAGGGCGTGGGAGGATCGACGCCGAAGCCGAGGAAGCTCAGACCCGATTCCAGCAGGATGGCGCCGGCGATGCCGAACGAGGTCATGACCAGGAGCGGTCCGGCCAGCAGCGGGAGAAGATGCCGCAGCACCAGGCGGCCGCCGCCCGCGCCGGCGGCGCGCGCCGACACCCAGACATCGCCGCCGCGATGTCGCAGGATCTCGCCGCGGACGTAGCGGGCCATGGAGGTCCAGCGGCTCAGGGCGATGCCCAGGAGCATCGGCCACAGTCCGGTCCTGCCGGTGGCGGCGACGAAGGCGAGCGCCAGGACGAGCGGCGGGAAGCAGGCGACGACGTCCACCAGACGGACGATCAGAAGGTCGGCCAGACCACCGCGCAGCCCGGCGAAAGCGCCGGCGCAGAAACCCACCAGGAGCGCGATCGCCGTCGCCCCGAACCCCACCAGGAGGGAGGGCCGCGCGCCGTGGATGAGACGCGCCAGGAGGTCGCGCCCCAGCGCGTCGGTCCCCAGCAGATGCGCGCGCCCCGGCGGATGCAGCGCCTCGTCCAGGCGGATTCCCCGGTACGAGTACGGCACGGGCGGCATGAGCAGGACGCGCGCCGCCGGGGTCGGCGATCCCGGCGGCCGGATCGCCGCCCAATCCTGCGCGCCCGCGCCGGGCTCGTCGAACAGGAGGCCGACCAGGGGGATCTCGGCGGCGGCGGGCGCCACCAGACGTCCATCGAACCGGGCCAGGATCGGCCGGTCGTTCGCCAGCAGCGGGGCGAGAAGCCCGACCGTCGACAGGACGACGACCAGCCAGAGCGCCGCCCGCGACTCAGATCGCATCGGCCTTCTCCGGCAGCAGCGCGGTCCGGATCCTCGGATCGACGAGGAGATACAGAAGGTCGACCAGGAGGTGACCCGCGAGCACCAGGACCGCCGAGAGCAGCGTCAGACCAAGCACCACCGGATAGTCGCGCGCCTCCACCGCCGCCAGATACAGCCGGCCGACGCCCGGCAGCGAGAACACCTGCTCGACGATGATGCTTCCGCCCACCAGACCGGGCACGATGGTCGCCAGGAGGGTCACGAACGGGACGGCGGTGTTGGCCGCCAGGTGGAGATGGGCCCGCAGGCGGGACAGGCCCTTGGCGCGGGCCACCGACAGGAACTCCCTCCCGAGCATCGAGCGGAACGCGGCGCGCGAGTATCGCGCCACGATCGCCCAGCCCGACAGGGCGAGGCACAGCGTCGGCAGGGCCAGATGCCGCAGAAGGTCCCAGACCCGCCCCGCGAGCGACGCCCCCTCGGCGGAGACGCCCTGCAGCGGCAGCCACCCCAGGCCGACCGCGACCCACTGCTGCAGGATGAGGGCGGCGGCGAAGGGCGGCACCGCATAGAGCAGAAGCAGCGCCCAGCCGCCGGCGCGGTCCGCGGCGGACCCTGGAGACGAGGCGCCGACCAGGCCGAACGGGACGGCCAGCCCGTAGATCGCCATGATCGCGCAGAGATTGAGCGCCAGACTCCACGGGAGGGCGTCACCGATGAGGAAGGCGACCGGACGACCGTCGCGCAGCGAACGCCCCAGGTCGCCGCGCAGCAGGGCGAGAGCCCACGCGGCGTAACGCGCCGCGGGCCCCCGGTCGACGCCCAGCTCGGAGCGCAGGCGTCCGGCCGCTTCGGCCGACAGGCCGCTGCCACCCGACCAGACCTGGACCGGATCCGACGGCAGGAGATTGAGGACGAAGAAGGCCACCAGAGTCACCCCGACCAGCGCCGGCAGGGCCGAGAGGACCCGGCGGAGCAGAAAGGCGATCACTGGACGCGCAGACGGAGGACGCCGGGATACTGCGCGATGATGCCGCGGGGCGATGGCCGGATGTCCCGCACACGCCGGGACATGGCGGCCTGGGTCATCGGGAAGAACAGGAAGGTGTAGGGCTGGAGTTCGGCCACCCGCCGATCGATCAACCGATAGATCGAGCGGCGCTCGTCGGGGTCGACGGCGCGCCGGCCGGCCTCCAGCCAGGCGTCGACCTGCGCGTCATGGAAGGCGGCGTAGTTCTGGCCGCCCTTGATTTGCGACGAATGCAGCAGACCGTATGCGGTGTCGTCGGGGTCGACGCCCGCGACGAGCCCCGACACCGCCGCCTGAAAATCCCCCTTCTGCAGCCGCGACCAGAGGGTCGGCCAGTCGAGTCTCTGGATCGTCATGTCGATGCCGAGACGGCGCAACGACTCCTGCGCCACCTGAGCGAACTGCACGTGGTCCTCGCTGCCGGTAAAGATGAGAAGATTGAATCGGAACGGCACGCCGGCGCGTCCGCGCCGCCCGGTCGCCGGATCGATCCTCCAGCCGGCCTCGTCCAGGAGAGCCGCGGTCCTGACCGGATCGTAGTGCAACGCCGGGAGGCCCGGGTCGGAGGCGAGAACCGCCGGGTGGAAGACCGAGTCGGGAACGAAGCCCGCACCCTGCAGCACGGTGCCGACGTACCCGTCACGGTCGAGGGCCAGGGTCATGGCCCGCCGCACGCGGGGATCGGCGAAGTACGGGGTCGAGCCGTCCCCCCGCCAGGCGATGTAAAGAAAGAACAGCGGCAGGTAGCGCACCGTCTCGAAGCGCCGGGAGAAGGCGGGGTCCTGCGCGTGCGCCTTCCACTGCACAGGCGACAGCGAGGCGTAGTCGATCTCGCCCGCGAGGAGGGCCTGCAGCGTCGTCTCCTGGGAGGGGATCATCTGGAACTCGAACGTGTCGATGAAGGGTCTCCCGCCCCAATAGTCCGGGTTGGACGCCAGGACGATCCGGCGCCCCGTCTCCCACGAGACGAAGCGGAACGGTCCGGTGCCGACCGGCGCCCGGTTGTAGCGCGAAGTCAGGAAGTCGTCCTTCTCGTACAGGTGCCGCGGCAGGATCGGCACCTCCCAGGCGGCCAGCGCCGGAGCGTAGGGGTGGCGGTAGACCACGCGCACGGTCAGGTCGTCGGGCGTCTCGACGCGCTCGACCGGCAGAAAACCGTCGAGACGGCCGATGGCTCGGCTCTTCGGATCGATGACCCGCTCGTAGGTGTACTTGACGTCGGCGCTGGTGAACGGTGCGCCGTCATGGAAGCGCACGCCGCCTCGCAGGTGGAAGGTCAGCACGCGGCCGCCGTCGGTGAAGTCCCACGATTCGGCCAGGCGCGGCACCAGCCGCAGATCGGCGTCGCGGTCCACCAGCCCGTCACCGACCAGGCGGGCGACGTAATCGCTCGTCTGGTCGCTCAGGGTGACGAAGTTCAGCGTCAGCGGCTCGAAACGCAGCGGATACACGAAGCGCCCGCCGTACCCGGCGCCCCCCGGGGGGACGACGGCCGTCGACGGGGAGGACGAGCAGGCCGGCGCGATCGCGACGGCGACGAGAAGCGCGACGAGGCACAGCGCCCTCGCTCGCATGAATCTCCGTGCTTTATTCGGACGTGAAGACGGCCTTGCCGGCACCCACGTTGCCCAGGAGATCGGTCACCTTCACGATCACCGTGTGCTCGCCGGGGCGCAGGCCGCCCAGGGTGATGCTGTACGTCTCGGCGCGGGAGTCGGACACCCCGTCCGTGGGAGCGATCGGCACCCAGCGCGTCGCGTCGACGGAGTACTCGGCGCGGGCGATCGGGCCGGGCGTGTCGGTCGCCGACACGTCGAGGGTCGCCTCCCGGCCGCCCTTCTTGACGGTCACCTGCACCGAGGGCGGCGTGTTGTCGACCAGGAACGGGTCGCTGACCTGCGCCGCCGTCTTCGCCTGGCCGGCCGGGTTCGACAGGGCGTCGGAGGCCTCGACCCGCACCCGGTACAACCCGTCCGGCAGCTGGGTCGAGTCGAGGGCGAAGAAGCTTTCGCGCAGCGCCTTGGCCAGCGGCTTCCAGGCCGATTCCCCCTCGCCCCTGAAGAGCAGATCGAAGGTCAGGGTGTCGCCGTTCGGATCGTCCGCCTCCCACAGAACGGAGCGCATGCCGCGCACATAAATCTTCTTGTCGGGGATCGGTGGTGGCTGGGCCGACGGCGCGCCGCCATCGGGGTTCACCCGGATGCCGGTGAACGCCAGGTCCTGGGGCTCCGGCTCGGCGGCATAAGCCAGGCGCTCCCTGACGACGCCCGGGGGCTCGACCACGATCCGTCGCAGGCTGGGTGGCAGGTTCGCCTGGAGATACGCCACCGAGACGGCCTGCAGGCTCGGTCCCGCGCCGCTGCCCGGTCTCGTCAGCCGGGCGCGCCACTGCAGGAATCGAGCCGCCGGGCTGCTGATGGCGCTTCCGTCCGGGTTGGCGTAGGCGGTCGACCAGTCGCTCCAGGTCGCGTCCGGGATGCCGCTGTTCCCCGACCGGGTGGCCAACTCGACCCGCCCGCCCGCAGGCAGGCTGGCGCGCCAGGAGATCCGGCCCCAGCGCGACACCGTCTGGGCGTCGCAGGTCGGGGATAGATAGTTTCCCGACTCGCTGTTGGCGGCATCGAGAACGTACAGCCGGCCGACGTTGCTGGTCGCCGCGAACATCTGCTGCCCCTGTCCGGCAATCAGCGAGGTGACTTCCGATTCGGGGACGCGCGCCAGGAGGGTGCTCTGCTGGGCGCCCATGAGGACCCGGATCCTCCCCGGCTCACCGGTCCCCACGACCGGTCGTCCGGAGGGATCGATCACCAGGGAATAGGCGATCTCGCTCTGGGACGACCACAGGGTCGTGACGGTGCCGTCCGTGTCCACACGGCACACCTCGCTCTTCGGCGGAGGGCCCGAGGGCGCCGTCATCGGCCCCGCGGCGCTTGCGGTCACCGTGACCGTGGCGGTCGCCCCCGACTCGACGCCGGGGATCACGACCGGCGGGGGCAGCGGTCCCTTGGTGGGCGGCTGGGCCTCCTTCTCCGGCGGCGCCTGCGGCAGGTTCGGGGGAGGGGAGGGCAGCTCCCCTTCCTGTCCGATGACCGCAGCGTAGATCGCTCCCTTCGGGTCGACGGCGATGGCGTTCACCTCCCGGAGCCGCGAGTCGTAGACCACGCTCGCCTTGCCTTCGGCGGTGATGCGGTACAGGAGTCCTTTCCCGTCGGTGCCCGCCAGCAGATTGCCCGAGCCGTCGAACGCCAGGGAGACGATGTGAAACTCCTCGCTGTCGAAGAAGATGTCTCCTTTGCCCTTCGAGGGGATGCGGTAAATGATGCCGCGCTCGCCGGTGGCGGCGTACAGCTCGCCCTTCGGCCCGATCGCCAGCGCCCAGATGTAACGGTCCTCCGGCTGGTAGTAGACCTCGCCCTTCGCCTCACCCGTGATGCGGTAGATCTTGCCCTGCGGCGAGGTGGCGGCGTACAGCACGTCGCCGCGATCGACCGCCAGGGCGTGCACCGCCAGGCCGCCGGTCTCGTAGTACAGCGAGCCCTGGGCCCCTTTCGGGACGCGGTAGATCTTGCCGCCGTTCCCGCCGCCGACGTACAGGGTGCCCTTGCCGTCAACCGCCTGCGACCAGAGGAACGGCTCCGACGCCTGCTCCAGAGCCGGAACCTTCAGCGGCCGGAGCGCCGGCGCCAGGACCAGCTCGCCGGCCGCCGCGACCGCCGCCCCGTCGGGCTTCCCCTTCTCGAAATCGTCGAAGGTCTCCACCGTCCACAGGATCGGCGAGACGGCCAGCGCGGGGCGCGGCAGGAGGGACAGGGCCAGGGAACCGAGCAGCAGGACGGAGCGTGACGCCACGTCATTCCTCCACGTCGATGGTCAGTTGCTTGTAGCCGGTGAGCACGAAATCGGTGTCGAGGGTCTCCTCGGCCACGCCCCGGTACCAGAGCCGGAGATAGTTGCCGCGCGTCTGCGGGCGCACCATGACCTGCGCCACGGACGGCGGCAGGTTCGGCAGACGCTGGCCCTGGAACAGGATGCCGTTGTCGGCCCGCGACAGCACCGCGTACACCTTGTCGTTGCTGCGCAGATGGTTGATCAGCCAGATGAGCTGGGCCAGGTCGCGCGGGTGGAAGTCCTCGTCGTTCTCCCCGGCATCCTCGATCCGGGCCAGCGTCAGCCCGTCACCGACCTGCATGATGAGCCGCCCCGGCAGGACCTCGTCCGGGACCTTGACGTCGATCTGGCGAGTCACCTCCGGACCGCGGAACGGCTTGATGACGGCCGACACCTGGATGGTCTCACCGGCGCGCACGTGGTCCTTGCTGACCCAGGCGCGCTCGACGTAGCCCGTGCGTCTCTCGTCGTAGTAGCCGAGGATCAGATTGATGCCGTTGACGTGCACCGGGTGGTACTCGTTGTTCAGCAGGAGCTGGGTGATGAACGCCACGGTGCCCGAGGCATACAGGGAGGCCAGTTCGCCGGAGAACAGGTTTTTCAGATCGATGTCCTCCTCGCCGGACACCTGGATGGTCGAGCCCGGCTTGTAGGAGAGCGTGACCTCGCCGTAGTCCTTCTCCTCGCTGCTGAGAATGCCGTTCAGGGCGGCGTACAACAGGTAAGGCGCCAGGAAGGCGTCGTCGACGACGTCGAACGAGTAGCGCTTGCTCCGTCCCATGCGCGGCTGCAGCTCGAGACGCACCGGGATGAGGCGCGGCCGCTTGCCGGTGTAGCCGAACACGCCGGTGGCGCGGTCCTGGCGGAAGGCGCCGACCTCCTCGCCGGCCGAGGCGAACTTGAACGACTCCTGCAGCGACGGGAAGAAGCCGTTGACCTGGGCGGTGGTCATGATCAGGTCGGTCGGCCCCAGGTTCAGGAGCGGATGACCGCAGGCCATCACCTTGTCCTTGTCGCGATAGGTGACGGTGCAGATCGCCGCGAACTCGACGTCCCCCCGGACCAGCTTGATGCCGACGCC